>JAGRBY010000619.1 GCA_020433835.1 Anaerolineae bacterium
AAGGCATCTTGAACAATATCTTCAGCCGTGTCGGGGTCGTTGACGCGCGTCAGAGTAAAACGGTATAACACGGTGCGATACATTTGCCAAAAGTCAGGCTCAAGTTCAGGCTGTTGCATAGGATTAAGCGTACTCCTTTGAAAATAGCAGTTAGCAGATAGCTGATAGCCGATAGCAAAAGATTTTCATTCTCGTTGCTGTTGCGCAGCTTCTGTACCACTCCTTTGAAAATAGCTTGTGTAGGGCAAACTTAAGTTTGCCCTACGGAATTTTTATTGTCGCTGTCGTGACCGTTTGATTATTAGCGCATCTCTCCAACCAGCCAACCAGCCAACCAGCCAACTATCTATCTATCTATTATCCAACACGTTCTTTTACCTCAATTTTTATACCGAAATCAGTTTGAAACCAACACTTTTCATCACGTCATTCCCGCACGTTTTAAGCGGGAATCTATTCCACACGACCTATGGATGCCCGATAAAACCATTCGGGCATGACGCCAAAAGTGCTGGTTTCATTCTGTTTTTAGTGTAGCTACTGGCAACCGCAGCGCTCGGTTTGTGCGGCCTGCCCGCAGCACGCCGATTTTTCCGCCGGTTCGCAGCAGGTGGCCTGGGTTTCAGGGGCGCAGCAGGCAGATGGTGAAGGTATTATAAGCTGTGAGCGGCCGGCAAAAAAGTGCTGTAAATTGTCCGGAACCTGGGTGTAGGTGGCCGCCGGCTCGAACGGTTTTGGCCTGGTTCCGTATACTTCCTGCAAAAGCGCCTCGACAATCATAGCTACCGGCGCTTCGGTATATTCCTGGCCCTGGTACAACCAAACCCGGCAGAGCGTACCTTCTTGACAGCCGCACAGTTCCGTACAGGAATCGCAGCGACTCTCTTTTGTTTCAAGCGCAATATCACGGCCGTTGATCCGCAGAGTGGGCGAGGTCACAAAGTGGTGGGCTACCGCTTTTTCGGGTGAATCGATTAGTACTTTATTGACGGTTACCTGAACGCCGGTCAGCGCTAACACGTGTTTGAGCGACTCGATGGCCGTTTCAAGGTTTTGATGGGTGCCGACACAGCGGGTACAGGTGGTTAAATCGAGAAAAAGAAATTCCATCTCAACCTGGCGCGGTGATGTATGGATAGGCTTACTTTGGTCTATGGTTTGAGCAATCATTGGTGTTCTCCTTATAATATCTAAAAGGTTCGTATTTACTCAGCCGTCATGCCCGAATGTTTTTTTCGGGCATCCACTTAAAGCCAACGAATGGATTCCCGCTAAAAACGTGCGGGAATGACGCAAAAGTGCCAGTCACCTGAGTAGTTACAAAGGTTTTATTATTACAGATTTCTTTCTGCTTTCATAAAAGGAGACGGACTGTTTTGCCAAAAGACGCAAATGGAAGGATGAATTATGAGGGATGAATTATGAAAAGGAGCGACAAAGCCGGCTTTGTCAACCGGTGGCCCTGTAAGGTGGGCCGAAGACGATGAGCCTACCGTTTAGCCCTACGCTTAGCCGCCCGGAGCCGAGCCAGCGTATCCTGCTCCTCCTTCTCTTCCTTCTCTTTTAATGAAGCAGGCTTCTCCGGCGGGGGAGAGGCAGGCGGGCTGGGAGCAGCAGGCTTGGGCGGTGAGACCGGCGGTCGCTCGGTCGGAGGGGGGGCGCTGTAGCGCTCGCGGGCACGCTGTCGAGCTTCGAACAGTTCGCTGTGGAGAACTGGGGCGGCGGCTTCGCTGCTGGGCTGAGTCGATTGGCCGGGCAGGCGAGCCATTATCCAGCGGCTGGCCTGCTGCCACTCGCGGCGACCGAGACGCACGCGGCGAACCGCAACATCGAGCGGAAAGAGGAGAGCGGCCAGCAGCAGTAGCAGCGGCCACAACGGGCGCGATTGACGGCCAATGGCCGGGGTCGGGGCGAAGGTTTGAGCCGGGTTGTCCAGCCGTCGCCCGCCGGTGAGCGCGGCCAGATCGGTCAGCAGGGTCACATCGCTTTCTAATCGCGCATACTCCGGCGAGTAGGGGATCACCAGCCCTGTGGTTTGACCGGCAACCGGCACCGGCCCTGTCTCCGTCTCTATCTCTGTCTCTATCTCTATCTCATTTGTCTGTGAGGCGGAGGGATCGCCGGCCGTAATCTGAGCCAGATAGACGCCCTCGTCCGGCAGCGTGGTGGAGGCTTCGTAGCGGCCCGGCCCGGACGGCTTGAGTTCCACAGCGGTGGCTGTGCCGTCGCCGGCGATGAGCTGGGCCGATACCTCTAAAAAGCTGCGGGGCCGGCCTTGGTCGTCCTGCACCGTGGCGGCCAGGGCGACCTCGCCGCCGGTGGTGGTTACAGCCACATCGAGCCGATCATCGCCGGGGGTCGGCAGCGACCAGTTGACCAACTGTCCGGCCAGCTTCGGGAAATCGTCCCAGGCCAGCCACGCCTGCGCCCAGCGGCCGCCCAAATCCGACGTCCAGGCCACCGAGCGGCCCAGCCCGTACTGCCACGTTGCCAGCAGCGGGTCGCCCCTGGGGGTGAGCAGCGCCACCTGGGCCGTATCTTTGGCCGTGCTGCCGTTGTAGCCCAACAGCGCCGGCGCATTAGCCAGGTCGATGCCGCGCACAATGGGGCTGGCCGCACGCCCCCCGGCCACTGCCGGAGCCGGTAGAAACGGCTCTTCGATCACAAAGTTGCCTGCCGCCCGCACCGTCTCTTTTAGGAAAATCTTGGGCACTTCCAGCATATTGGTAGCCGGGTAATACTTACCGCCGCCCTCCTCGGCCAGCCCCTTCAGGTACTCCGCCGAGCCGTTGCCCGCCGCCACCACCGACAGCGTAATGCCGGCCTCGTGAAAACGGTCGAGCAGGGCGTCATACGCGCCGGCGCTCGACCAGCCGTCGGTTAGCAGGATGATATGCTTGACCCTGGCCGGGGCATCGACCAGCGATTCCTCGGCGGCGGTCAGCCCGGCGAAGATGTTGGTTTGGCCGTTGGCCGTCAGCCCGCCAATCGACTGCTCGATGGCGTTCAGGTCGCGGTGGGGAGCCGTCTCCAGCGCCCAACGGGCCGCGTTATCAAACGCCACCACACCGATGTAATCCAAATCGCCCAGCACCTGGGTGGCCTGAAAGACAGCCTCTTTGGCGATGTCGATCTTGGGCAAACCGCTGGGAATGCGGCTGTACTGCTGGTTCAGATTGGGGTCGTCGCAGTGGCAGGCCCCCATACTGCCCGATTTATCGATGGCCAGCACCAGGGCGACGTTCGGCTCGCGGCTCTGGTTGCGAATTTCCATATCAACCGGCAGCGCCTCCTCCAGCGGCGAGCGCAAATAGCCGCCCGCTCCGTAGCTGTCCGGCCCGCCCAGCATCACCAGCCCACGCCCCAAATCGCGCACAAAAGCGGCCAGCAGCGTCTGGCTCTCGGCCGGCAGCGCCTCAGCCGGAACGTTGGCCAGCACCACGGCATCGTACCCGGCCAGCTCGGCCATGCTCTGCGGCATCGCCCCCGGCCCGATCACCTCCGTCTCCATCGCGGCGGCATCGAGCGCGGTGGTGAGGGCCGTCACTTCGCCGGGGCTGCCCTCGATCAGCAGCACGCGCGGCGGGCCGAAAACCGTGGTGAACGCCTCGCCGCGATTGTTCTGCGGTCGGGTATCGTTGGCCGCCTCAACCTCGACCCGAAAGCGCCGAAAGCCGCTATCATCAACCGGCACGCTAAAGCTGTAGCGGTTGCGGCCCCCGTTGAGCCGCACCGGCCGGCTTTCGATCAGCGTGCCGTCGGCAAAGAGACGCAGCGTGGCGTCGGTCGTCTGGGCAGCGGTGACAACCACCTCGACCGGCACCGCCTGGCCCTGCCGCGCCTGACCGGGAGCCGTCACCTGCTCGACCAAAACCTCCCCCTGTTGGTTCGAACCGGCCCCGGCAACCAGAGGGTAAACACTTAACTCAACCTGTCGGGCGGCGGCCAACTCGGCCATACGGCTGGCCTGGCCCAGCGTTTCCTGGCCATCGCTAAGCAGCACAATCCGGCTGCCGCCCTCGTTGGGCAGCAGGGCCAGCGCCAGCCGTAACGCGCTCTCAATATCGGTTGCGTTTTTGACCGGGATGGAGCTAAGGGCGGGCATCGCGCCGGAGGTGGTGGGCAACTGCTCAACCAGCGGCTCGCCGCCGAAGAGGATGACGGCGGCCCGATCATCGTCCGGCTTGGCGGCCAGCGCCTGCCGCAAAAACGCTTCGGCCTGGCTTTTAGCTCCAGCCGGGATGCTGTCTGAAACGTCCAGCACAAAGACGGTGGTCACCGTCTCGACCGGCCTTTCAAGCTGCGCCCCGGCCAGCCCCAGGATGAGACCCAGCAAAACCAACAGCCGCAGCACCAGGCCAAACCAGCGCTGCCGACGGTCGGGGGCCGAACGTTCGGGCCGGCCTAGCGCGATAAAGAGCGGCACCAAAAGCAGCAGCCACAGCAC
>JAGRBY010000061.1 GCA_020433835.1 Anaerolineae bacterium
GCCCCTGTTGGACGAGCAACGGGTCGTATCGTTTTTATTAATCGCACCGAAGATAGTTTTTTTGTGCCGATTAGTACAACTGTGTCGACCTCTGCCGGGACTCCTGTTGAATTTAAAACCCTCCAAACGGTAACGGTTCCGAGCGGTATTGGCGCAACCAGTTCGCCGATAGCGGTCATCGCCACTGAGCCGGGGCCTGAGGGTAACGTGCCCCCAACCCAGATAAACCGAATTGTAGATGGCTCGTTTTCGCTATTGGCCCGGGTTGTTAACGAGCAGGCTACGGGGGGCGGTAGCATGGAGCCGGCCCGCATTGTGGAGGAAAACGATAAAGAACGTTTAACTGCCTTTCTTCGCCAGCGTATTCAACAAGAGGGATTGGAGCAGTTGCAAGCTTCGCTTACGGAGCAGGAATTTATCCCGCCTGAGACCGTACAGGTTATTATCCTTGATGTTAAGTACCGCGAATTTTCCGGTGATTTTTCCGATACCTTTGGCGGTGAAATGCAGGCTGTAGTCAGGGCAACGGTGATCGGCGGGTACAACGCCAATCGGCTGGCCTTAGCCGCTTTAGAAGCCCAGGTACCACCCGGATTTGAGCTTGATTTGGAAGGATTGCAATTTGGGGCCGGAGAAGTCTTAAATATCGAAGGCCAAACCGCTACCTTTAAAATTTTTGCGTCAGGGCAGGCTGTTCCCAATATTAGCGACCGTGACGTAGCCAAAGATATCGTTGGTATGTCAATTGGCGAGGCCCAGAGTCTCTTAGAACAGCGCTATCCGTTAGCAACGGTGCCAGGGGTCGATTTACAGCCCGATTGGCTGGTTAGTTGGTTGGGGCGGCTTCCTTTTTCATCGCTGCGCATTGACGTTGTCATTAATGATGCTGTTACGTTTGTGGCCGACGGAGGGTAAGTGTGCATCTGATGGCTTTGGATATTGGTGAGCGACGCATCGGCATCGCCATCAGCACCAGCGGTATACTGGCCAGCCCGCATAGTGTTATCTACCGAACTTCTAAAAAGAAAGATTTTGCCAAACTACAGCGACTCATTGCTGAGTTGGAGATCGAGCGGTTAATTGTGGGTTTGCCCTATTCATTGAGCGGGCATGAAACACTCGGCCCCCAGGCGCGCCGGGTGATGCGTTATACAGACGCGCTGGCTGAACATATCACTATCCCTTATGAATATTTTGATGAAAGTTACTCCACTGTCGATGCCTCAGCCTTGCAAATGTCCTCCGCAAGCAAGCATGTACCTATTGATGCCGCCGCTGCTGCCGTGATTTTACAAAACTATCTAAACGCCACCAGAAGTTCTGAGTCGTAATTAGGCCAAGATTCCTATAGCCTTGACTCGACACTCGAAGAAAAGTACTATAGCTTATCCTTTATAGTAATGGTACAGTATTATCGTGGCGCAATAAAATATTGTAGTAATTGTAACGGTATGATAAACTAAAAAACGTACTGTTGACATCATCTACCTCAATCGTCTTGTACTTCTCTTACCCTCATCATCTATCCTAACATAAAAATAATTGGCGTCAGTCATCATATAGGGGATCAAATGAGCAGTTTTCCCAAGAAAATCGTCGAGATTTACCTGTGCAGCGAACTCGGTTATGAGAAAATAGCGATTGCTACAGCGGCTATTGTGGCTGAAAAAATGGGGTTTTCTCCTGATCGAATTGAAGACCTCAAAACAGCTGTGGGTGAGGCGGTGATTAATGCGATTGAGCATGGCAACCAGCTAGATGTTGAGACCAAAGTTATGGTTGTGCTAACAGTTGAAGAGCGCTCTTTAGCTTTAAATGTTGTTGATCAGGGTACGAAGCCAATTCCAACGTTGCCGGCTACCGGTAATGTTCCAGAGAATTATCCCAGAGGTTGGGGAATGTTTTTAATCAAAAATCTGATGGATGAAGTTGAGGTTTCTTCGCTGCCGGGCCGGAATGAAATAAAAATGGTTATTCATTTGCGGCACTAATACTATATACAAGCTGATGCCGACGATGGATAGTTTTGAGAAGCCCTGGCAGTATTGTTAAACTTCGTAATAATTCGTAATCAAAAGTTAAAGGGTCACTGTACTTTTCATAAATCTAGTAATATAATAACATTCGGGATATTTATTTCAGTTTAATTAATTAAATATCTGAGTAATGTTCTCTTTACCAACAACGGAGAGAACGATGATAAAAATTACTCTATCGACCTTGCTTATTATCCAGCGCGATAAGAACTCCATTATGAGAACCTGGCATCATTTACATCATATTAGTTGCTAAGATCACAAAGACGAATGCGCAAAAGTTTCGCGTATTCGTCTTTTGTTCTTTATCTGGGAGAAAGTTTTATGGCAACTATTTTACATGTAAGTAACGATGAAGAGTCTCAACTGTTTATTCAGGAGATGTTGGGGCAATATTATAATTTCATTTCCGTGACGGACAGTCCTAGCGCCGTGCATTATTGCGCGATGATTCAGCCGGACCTTATCCTCATTGATTTGGATTTGCCTGATGGCGATGGGCGTGAATTGACGCTTCGCTTGCAAATGTTTATGCCCAAAACACCCATCCTTAATTTTATGACCGAACAGACGGCCCAGGATAAACCCAAGACCTTGGTGGCTAAGTCTGATGAAATATTGTTAAAGCCGGTTAGCCCTCATGAGCTTTTAGAAAAAATAAAATCGCTATTACCCGGCTCATCACGCGGTGTCCGCTCTTCCACTAGCCAGTTTACCGACCAAATCTCAGCACTTAATCAAGCTACAAAACGCCTGGCGACGCTCAATGCGGTAAGCGCTTTGATTGGCACCAGTATCGACCTCGATCATCTCACCGACCAAATTTTGGGACAAATTCAAAAAACCATCGACTTTGATAGTGCGACACTTTTTCTGCTTCAAGGGCGTTTGCTGGTGGCTGCTGCATCACGGGGGCTTTCAGAATATCAACGCGGGATGAACATTTATCCAAAAAGTGAGCAAAACTCTGCCTGGCGAGTTGTTGATAATAAACTGCCCTTAATTGTCAACAACGTTCTTACGAGTGATTTTTGGGAAGCCAGGCCTGAACTTGATAAAGTGCGCTCGTGGCTTGGTGTTCCGCTAATTTATAAAGATCGGGTGGTTGGTGTTTTAACCTTAGATAAAAACGAGGTAAACGGTTTTGATGAAGCCGATGCTCGCTATGTGTTTACATTAGCTTTCCAAATAGCTATTACTGTTGAGAATGCCCAACTCTTTGAAGAGTGGGAAAGTCAAGCCATGCGCTTGAAGCTCATCAATGAAGTAGCCCAAGAGATAACCACCATCCTTGATATCGATAATCTGTTTGATGCGCTGGCCTGGGCGCTTCACCACCGCATAAGCTACGATCGCGTCGCGATTTTGGCCATCAAACCTGATCAGCTTTCTCTAGAACTGAAAGCCTATTATGGCGAACAATTGCCTAATCTTAATGCCAGTATTATCTCTCAAGACATTGAGCGCAGTTTAATTGGCCGGGTCATCAAATCCGGTTTACCTTTGCTCATCAACGACGTTTCTCAAGAAGATTATGCTGTGCCGCTAACCGGTAGAGATGTGCGCTCTGAACTTGTCGTTCCTATTTTTGTCGATAACCGGGTTGAAGCAGTGATTAACATTGATAGTTCGGAAATCGACAAGTTTGGTGATCAAGATTTATGGACTCTATCGAGTTTAGCCAGCCAGGCAGCCACGGTTATTGAAAATGCGCGGTTGTATCACCATGTTGATGCTTACTCCAGTAAACTGGAGAGAATTGTTGAAGCGAGAACACAACGGCTGCAAGCTATTAAAAAAATCAGCCAGATTGTAAGCCAAGGGTTAGATTTGGATGAGTTACAGGCGGTTGTGGGCGAACGTATCGGCCAAATCTTTACAGCAAAAGGCATCGAAAATAAAGTTCATGTGACTATTGGGTTGCTCAATGGTTCACAACTATCTATCAGAACCATTTATGATCCTGAGCAATTCGAGCATGCTTTTTGGATAAATGGTGGGGGTAAACTTGATTTTACCTTTAAGCTTGATCCTCATACGGTTGCCGGACATGTAATTAGCTTATCTAAGCCTACAATCGTTAATAACGTTAATTCACAACATATTTATATTCATAATTCGGGCGACGATGGCCGCATTACGAACTCTATGATGATTGCGCCACTTGTAACAGCCGGTAAAACTATCGGAATAATCGTGGTTGAACAACAGAAAACAAAGGCGTTTGATGAAAGTGATCTTGAAACACTCGAAACATTAGCATTTTTGGTGGCCTCTGCTATTGAGCATGCTCGCCTCCTGCGCAAAACCCGAGAATTAGCCATTGTCGATGAGCGGACTCGCTTGGCTCGGGATATGCATGATGGGGTTGCTCAGAATTTGGCGTACTTGCTTATTCAGGTTGATCGCTGTCTCAATGCGGTTGATGAGGATAGCAAACTGGGCCGCCAACTGGATCAGGTTAGTGTTTTACTTACCCAGAACATTGAAGAAATACGCAGAAACATATTTGATCTTCGTCCCGTTGAACTTGAGGGCAGATCGCTTTTTGAGGTATTAGAAAAATTTGTAACAGACTTTGGGCGTCGATGGGGGTTGCAAACAACGTGCTCTATTGTTGGGCAAGTCAAAGAAGTTCCAACCGAAGTAGAAAGCAGTCTCTATAGAATTTTACAAGAAACATTGGCAAACAGCCGAAAACATGCCCAATGCTCGAAGGTATCGGTTGAATTGGTGGTTGATGATAATCAAAATATTACACTAGAAATAATTGATGATGGGCAAGGTTTTGATTTAGATCGTGTCGATGAGATACGTGATCGAGAAAACGGCAGTCGAGGGCTGGGCTTAGTATCAATGCGAGAGCGAGCGGAAAATATAGGAGGCCGCCTTGTTGTAGAAACAGCCACAGGCAAAGGTACGCGTATTTATGCCTGGCTGCCGCTTAGTATTTAGTTTGTAGGTAATGCAATACTGCTTGTAAAGTGAGGAGTGGCTTAATTATGAAAAAAATAAAAGTCCTATTAGCCGACGATCATTCATTGTTCCGCGAAGGCGTGCGCTCTTTGTTGGAAGATCAAGATGATATCGAGATCGTGGGCGAGGCGGAAGATGGCCTGGAAGTGGTCAAGTTAGTTTCGAAACTTAACCCTTCTGTCGTGTTAATGGACATAAATATGCCAGTTATGGACGGTGTAGAGGCCACTCGGGCTATATTAGAAGCAGGCAAGAAAGCGGGAATTATTATTTTAACGATGTATCCCCAAGATGAGCATGTATTTGAGGGATTAAGAGCTGGAGCGAAGGCCTATTTGTTAAAAGATACGCGTTCTAAAAAGTTGCTTGAAGTTATCCGCAAGGTTCATCAAGGCGAAGCGGTTATTGATCCGGAAATGACGACCCGTTTACTCACCGAACTTAAACGTTTGGCCGAAAAACCGGAAGAAGATATGCCGAGAGTGCAAAGCCTAACCGATCAAGAGCGAAAAATTTTAACGTTGGTTGCGAATGGGGCCAGTAACAAAGATATTGCCTCTGAAATTGATTTGTCTGAAAGAACCATAAAAAATTATTTATCCGTTATTTTTCAGAAACTACAAGTCAACAACCGAACTGAAGCGGCTATTCGTGCTGTTAAAGATGGTTTAGTAGAGCAAAAAGATGTAAAGGGTCTTTGAGCCTTCAGCCGGCAAAGAGTACGGAAAGCATAGACAGGCTAACTTTAAAGATAGCATATTGATCGAAACAAAGTACTTTCGGGCAAAAAAAAAAGTACTTATTGGCACCTAAAAAAGGGAATTTTTCGGTACCTTTGCCTCTATAAATCTAATCTGTCATGATCTATAATTTATTGTACAACTTGATACCGACTCCTGGGTCAACCTGAAAACATACTGGTCAAGAAAAGGATATATAGACAAGGACATGCGTAAGCCCATAAGATTATTAGTTGCCGATAACGATATAAAATTTTCGCGTAATTTCAAAACATTTCTCGATAGACAAAAAGAGATTAAAGTCATTAATAGCGTGAGAGATGGTCACGGAGCAGTAAAAGCTTGTAAAGATATGCTGCCTGACATCACTTTGCTAGACTTACATCTTCCGGTTGTGGATAGTGTTAGAGCGATACAGTTAATTATTACCCAAAATGAATTTTCTAAAATTCTGGTTACTTCATCTACCCCCAAC
This sequence comes from Anaerolineae bacterium, assembly GCA_020433835.1. The sequence continues at coordinate 6,228 of JAGRBY010000061.1, forward strand.
GATCGGTATGCTCTGGAGGCAATTAAAGCAGGAGCATGCGGATTTGTCGAAAAGAAAGATAGTAACAACTATCAGGAAATTGCCCAAGCAATTAGCCAAATTGCTATTGGGGATGTTGTTCTTAATTCTACCCTTGCGTCTCACATTCTGAGTGAGTTTTCCTAAATTTAGGGTAATATAAAAGCTTGATGAAGCTGTTTAAGTTACAAAGTTGTTCTTTTCCAACTGAAGGAGTTTTGCTGAATGTTACCGCTTAAAGAGTTTGCCAATTTTGTTACTTTAGATATGGCAAATCTGTCAGCAATTTATGCTCAACTATTAGCCGATGACAATGAAGAATATAGTTCTATTTCATATAATGAACGCAGTGCGTTGGCCCGTAGAATTTTGAATGCTGTTACTGATTGTTGTTTGTCACAAAGTTCGGCACCCCTTCTTAAAATTTTCGACGCTGAAGATGATATGAACAACACAACCCACCGGCTAAATACTGCATCTGTTAAAAATGCTTTATATGAAGTAGAATGTTTAGGGCAAACGTTGACGCCCGTGGTTACCAGTTTGGAAGCCGGTAAGTTTTTTTGGCAGTTACTAGCCGATTTACGTGCGGTTATTATAAAATCGCTTGCTGTTTCCACCTCTCCGCAAAATGCTATCAATAAGCAAGATACTACCCGATTAAAAATAACTGAGCCAGATGTCATTGACTTGGCTCTGAAAACTTCTCTGCAAGAAAATGATACGCTGTCAGTTGCTATTAGCAATGCCGCCATCGGTGTTGTTATTACCGATCCTCACTTGCCGGATAATCCGCTTATTTATGTTAATCCTGCATTTACCAAAATCACCGGCTATTCGGCAGACGAGTCTATTGGCCAAAACTGTCGGTTTTTGCAAGGGCCGGATACCGATGCATTATCTATTAGTACAATCAGAAAAGCAGTTGAGAATGAGAGATCCTGTTCGGTAGTTATACTTAACTACCGTAAAGATAGTACTCCTTTTTGGAATGAGTTGACTATCAACCCCGTTTTTTCTGAGGATGGTAGCCTACTAAACTTCATAGGCATCCAAACAGACGTTACGGCCCGTCAACACGCTGAGGATGCCCTCCTAAGACGGGCATTGGAACTGGAAACCGTAACTGAGGTCAGCATCGCCACTTCGACTATTTTAGATGTAAATCAACTTTTGCAAGAAGTAGTTGATTTAACAAAAACCCGTTTTAACTTATACCACGTTCACATTTATATGTTTGATGAAAAAGCAGGCGATTTAAATCTCACGGCCGGCGCTGGTGAAGTAGGTCGAACTATGATGAAACAGGGCTGGCAAATTCCCATTGATCGTGAGGATTCGCTTGTGGCCCGTGCAGCCCGTACTAGGCAGGCCGTTATCATCGACGATGTTCGTAAAGAGCCGGGATTTCTCCCCAACCCATTATTGCCCAATACGCGTTCGGAAATGACAGTGCCGATGATTGTTGGCGATAAATTTTTAGGTGTACTTGATGTGCAATCTGATCAAGTAAGACACTTTACCAAAGATATTGCTAAAATAAAAATAACACTTGCCTCGCAAATTGCCGTTGCTTTGCAAAATGCAATTCAATATCAGGAAACACAGAAAGCTTTAATGGAGATGGGAAACTCGCAAGATCTGTTGCGAACCGTCATCGACGCAACTCCCGATTGGATATTTATTAAGGATCGAGAGCATCGCTATCGCCTGGTTAACAAAGGTTACTCAGACAGCCTAAATATCCCCATTGATGCATTGATTGGTAAGAATGATTTAGATGTTGGTTTTCCAGAAGACATTGTCACAGGTAACCCGGAAAAGGGTATTATTGGCTTTTGGTCGGATGATGATGAGATATTTGCCACCGGGCAAATTAAGTTTATTGATGTTGAACCTGTCGAACTTGATGGAAAACGGATGTATTTTAGCACTGTAAAAGCACCGGTTCGCGACGCAGACGGATATATTTGGGGAGTACTGGGCTATGCCCGTAATGTCACAGATAGAGAGCAACTTTTAGCTCAAGTTCAAATGCGTGCCCATCGTGAGCAGACTATTCGCGAAATTACAGAAAAAATGCGCTCTGCTACCACTCTTGAACAACTTGTTAAAGTAACCGCCGAGGAGTTAGGACAAAGTTTCTCAGCAGATTATGTAATGCTTAATCTAAATAGAGATCCATCTAGCGAACCTGTAAACAATAGTGGGTGAGGAAAATAGGAGAAAGTCTATATGCTAAGACTGTTTTCTAGTAGCTTAAGAGTTCGCCTGACAATATTAATCTTATTGATCGTTACCTTACCTATATTGGTGGCTATCTTGTTTGCTAGCTACATTATTAGTCAGGATTTGCGGCAAGAGGCAGAGCATGATCTTCAGCAAAGAAGTGAAGCGTTAGCAGATAGGGTAGTAAATTGGGATGAATTGTTAACGTTATCGCTCAGCAACCTGAGTAAGCAACCGGATATCATTAGCATGGATGCTGAGCGGCAAAAGCCGGTTTTGTTTCAAATGAGTAATGTCTACTCAAACCTATATTTGGTTCATACAGCCGATAAAACAGGTTTTAATATTGCCCGGAGTGATGATGGTGAACTTCGAAATTACGGCGACCGTTTTTGGTTTAAGGAAGCAATAGCCGGCAACGAATTAGTTCGCCAGACACTTTATAGCCGTACCACAGGTGAACCATCTATTTGTCTGGCCTCGCCCATTCAAGATCAACAAGCTCAAAATCTTGGTGTGGTCAGTGTCTGTACTGACCTCGATATTTTAACTGAGCAGGTGGGTGCTACCCGGTTAGGGAATACAGGCTTTGCATTTTTAATTAACGAGGCAAATCAGGTTCTAGCCCATCCTAATAAGGCCTATGTCGACGAGTTGAAAGACCTTAGCGATAATCCCATGGTCAGTCAAGCGCGTTCTGGGCAGAATAGTTTAGGTTTATTTGTGGATGAAAATGGTACCCGATGGTTGTTTAATGGACTTTCGCTTAATAATGGTTGGATGGTTATTGTTCAACAAGAAGAGGCTGAAGTCTTAGCTCGAGTACGTTTTTTTCAATTTGGTGCTTTAGGATTAACAGCGTTATTAATTTTTACCATTGCCGGGTTAACCTGGTGGGTAGCCGGTTATTTTGTAAACCCCATTGTTCATTTGACAGATGCTGCCAGAAGTCTAAGTTCAGGGCAGTTAACCCAGATCGCCACGCATCAAAGCCAGGATGAAATTGGTGTTTTGACAAATACATTTAATGATATGGCTCAACAACTCAATCAATTGATTGATAGCTTAGAGCACAGAATATCCAGCCGTACTCAGCGCTTAGAGGCGGTTGCTGCTATTAGCGAGCGCTTAAACAGTATCCTTAAATTTGAGGATCTCTTGGCAGCTATCGTCACTGAGGTTCAAGATAAATTTGGTTACTACCACGCCCATATTTATCTTTTAGATGATAATAGGGAGCGCTTGGTTGTGGCTGAAGGCACCGGGCCGGCCGGAGCAAAAATGAAAAAGAGCGGACACAACATTCTCTTTAACGCTGAGACAAGTTTAGTGGCTCGAGCCGCTCGAACGGGCAAGATTGTGTGGGTTGACAACGTTCGTGAAGCTCCAGATTGGTTGCCTAATGAACTGTTGCCAAATACCTATTCGGAAATGGCTGTGCCTATTGTGCTTGATGGGCAAGTTGTAGGGGTTTTAGATGTGCAATCTGATCAAATTAGCGGATTTGATGATGGTGATGCCAATGTGCTGCGCTCTTTAGCCAACCAGATAACCGTAGCTATTCGTAACGCCCACCTCTTTGAGGAAGTTGAAGCTGCTTTGGCTGAAGCTCATGAAGCTCAACGCCGTTACCAGCAAGAAGCGTGGCAAAAGGTGCAAAAGAGCAGTGGTCCACGGCGATACTTATTCACTCGACCTGGTGTACAACTCGATAAAACAGAAAAGGAGCGCCTCCATACTATTGAGACCCAACAATTAGCCAAAGATGGCCCAACTTTGGTTGATATAAATATAGGTTCATCTACAGGACAAGCTCTTACAGCTCCAATTAACCTGGGTGATTTGACGATTGGAAAATTACAACTGCAAGCAGCCGGAGAGAATAGACAAACCTGGTCAGATGAGGATTTGTATTTTGTTGAGGACATATTAAATCAATTTGTTCAAACTGCCGAAAACCTGCGCCTCTTCGATGAAACCCGCCAGAAAGCCGGTCAAGAGCAAACTATCCGTGAAATTACCGAGAGAATGCGTACAGCAACTAATCTTAAACAGTTGATGCACACCATGGCTAAGGAATTAAATGAGCGACTTTCGGCAGGGCATGTATTTATCGATTTAGGTATAGAGCGGGGAACATCTATAGCTGATATAGACATAACAGTAAATGGGAAACATACTTGATGGACAGATTAATTTGGCTTTTTAGCAAAGTACGGGGAATTTTAAATGCATGATATGTCTTTGCCTTATAGTCATAATCTGGGACTGGTTATACTGTCTATCACTATTGCCATTCTGGCCTCATATACCGCCCTTGATTTAGCTGGGCGCGTAACGGTAGCTCAGGGGCGAAGTCGCCTCAGTTGGCTTATGGGTGGAGCGGTAGCCATGGGCATTGGTATTTGGTCTATGCACTTTACGGGGATGCTAGCCTTTAAATTGCCTATCCCTGTTTTGTACGATATTCCAATTGTGTTTGTTTCATTACTTGTGGCTATTATTGCTTCCAGTATTGCCCTCTTCGTTGCTAGCCGTGAAAGATTGAAATGGCCTCAACTTGTTATGGGCGGAATTGTTATGGGAATAGCTATCGCCGCGATGCATTATATTGGCATGGCTGCAATGCGGTTGAACGCTACAATCACTTATGATCCGTTCTTTTTTACACTGTCGATTATCGTTGCCATCACAGCCTCACTAGCCGCTCTTTGGCTGTCTTTTGAGTTTCGAAGCGACTCAACCTTGGTCTGGAATTGGCTTAAGATCAGTAGTGCGGTTGTTATGGGCGGGGCTATCGCTGGTATGCACTATATCGGTATGCATGCCGCTATTTTTACGCCATCCTCAGAAATGGTGGGCGATACATCTTTTGCTGTAGATATCTCAGTGTTGGGTGCCGGGGTTATTTCCCTGGTAACATTTATGATTTTAGGATTAACCTTACTGCTTTCTATTGTCGATCAACGCCTTGCTAAACAAGCAACATATCTGGCTCAAACCGAACTGCGATACAACGAAGACTTAGAAAAACTAAATTTGGAATTAAAAGATCGGTTGGTTGGATTACAATTAATGGGCGAAGTTGGCCGTACTGTAATGTCCATCTTGGACATCGATCAGTTGGTACATGAGATTGTCAATCAGATACGTGTAACGTTTAATTATTATCATGTTCACATTTATTTGGTCGATGATAAACAAGAGAATCTGGTTGTTGCAGCCGGAACTGGCTCAGCTGGAGCAGAGATGTTAGCTAAAGGACATTATATCCCTCTCAATGCTCCAACCAGTTTAGTGGCTCGAGCAGCCCGAAACCACGAGGTGGTACGCGTTGATAATGTGCGGGAAGCAGAAGATTGGCTCCCCAACCCACTCCTCCCTGATACATATTCTGAGATGGCTGTTCCCATTATCTTAGACGACAAGGTTGCCGGTGTCTTAGATTTACAAAATAATGAGATCGGCAGTTTTCATGAGGATGATGCTAACCTGCTTGATTTTTTGACCACCCAAATTGGTGTAGCCCTTCGGAATGCTCGTCTTTTTGATGAAGTCAGGGTCGCTTTAACCGAAGCGCGCCTGGCTCAGGAACGATATACAAAACAGGCCTGGGATAAGAAGAAGGCTCAAAAAGAGAGAGAGGGATATCATTATGGACGTCCTGATGTACCTTTACCGGACAGAACAACCTTAATTCAGGCCAAGCAATTAGCCTTACAACACGATACCCCTTTGATCGTTATGGTTGATAATGATCGGGTTAGTTTCAAAGATGATACTCAGGATAATTCAGATGAGGTGGCCCACAAGTCTCAAGCCATTGTTACTCCTATTATCTTGCAAAATGAGTCTATCGGGACATTACAAATTCATCCAGTTAGCCCCGATCAAATCTGGACCACCAGCGATTTGGAGATAGTAGCAGCTATTATCGATCAGTTTGCCCAAACCGCCGAAACTCTGCGCCTCTTCGATGAAACCCGTAAACAGGCTAGTCGAGAGAGTACTATCCGTACTGTGACCGACAAACTTCGAGCGGCTCCGAGTTTAGAGCGTTTATTAGAAATTGCTACCACAGAAATTAGCCAACTGTTTCCGGTAAGTCATGCAGAGTTAGAATTAGGTGCAAATGGGCACTCAGGTCAGGGTAACGGCTCAAATGGCTCTTCTGCTGGGCGAACTTCTCTCATCCATCTAGAAGGAGATAACCAGGATGGATAAAATCGCAGCAACTATCAGATCACAATATGATAGTTTGATCGAGGCGTATAATCAGCATTGGCAGGCCCTAAGCGATGCTGTGCTGCTACCCAATCAAGCCAGCGTTGAAATGGTTAGCCAGATGATGAAGCATCTGGCAGATACCACCGCAGTTGACGATGACTCTGAGTTTGCTCAACGGTGGGTGGCTGATGCTTTAGCCGAAGGAATTACTCCTGCAACTTTGCAAATTAATTTGACGGCGCTCGAGCAAACCCTCATGCCTCTGGCAACTACAGTTGAAACGGCTACAGTTTTATGGCAAGTGTTTACCCGGATGCGTACTGAGGCTATCGCTCAAACTGCGAAACAATCTTCAGTTTCAATAGATGAACGATTAGATGAAGTCTTGAGTATTGCTCGAGCGGCTTATTGGGAGTTTGATATCGCTACCCAAACTTTCACTTTTAACGACCAGTTCTACAGCTTATTCCATACCAGTGCTGCTCAAGAAGGCGGGTATCATATGCCCGTTCAGACCTTTGTTGAAAAATTTGTATATCCTGAAGATATTCCCCTTGTCGCCACAACCTTCCAAGGAGTCATAGAAACGACAGCCCCCAACTTTTTATATGAACGAGATTTTCGCGTAATCCACTCCAATGCCGAACAGCGGATCCATTTGGCAAGATTTAGAGCTAAAAAAGATGAGCAAGGACAGATTGTCAAAATTGTGGGGGCTACACAAGATATTACAGAGCAGAAATGGGCAGAGAAACAACTTCGTGAGAACGAAGCTCGGCTGGTAGAAGCCACATCTATTGCCAAGCTATACTATTGGGAGTTTGATCGTATTACGCAGATATTCACCTTCTCACCTAAGTATTACAAACTGCTGAATATCCCGATAACGGAAGAAACCGATTTTACAATGCCGCTAGCGGAATATTTTCAAAAATATGTTCCGCCGGAAAGTGCAAAATCTGTTGGTCAGGAAATTGAGAGAGTTTTGGCTTCGTCAGAAAGTGATTATAGCCAAGAAATAGAAAGCCAGAATGTAACTACAGATGGGCGGGTCATCCCGATTATGATACGGTTTAGGATCATTAGGGGCGAGGACGGCATCCCGATTAAGACTATTGGGGTTAACCAGGACATCACCGAACAGAAAGCCGTCGAAGCCCAACTGCAGAAACAATATCAGCAAATGCAAGAGACATTGGAGGTGTTGCAAGAAAACGAGGCCCGATTGTCTCAAGCCACATCCTTTGCAAAATTATATGAATGGGAGCTTGATTTTGCCACGCAGACATTTACCTTCTCACCAGAGTATTACAAGCTTCTAAATATCCCGATAACGGACAAGACTGACTTTAAGATGTCGATAGAAGAGTATGCTCAGAAATATGTTCCTCCGGGAAGTGGAGAAGTTGTTAGCCAAGAAATCGAGAGAGTCCTGGCTTCATCAGAAAGTGACTACAGCCGGAAGATAGAAAGCGAGAATATGACCACGGATGGGCGGATCGTTCCCATTATGGTACGGTTCAGGCTTACTAGAGATAAGGATGGTAATCCGATTAAGACTATTGGAGCCAACCAGGACATCACTGAATACAAAGCTGTCGAAGCAGAACTGCGAAAACGGGCTTTGGAATTAGCAGCCGTATCAGAAATTAGTACACAGATAGGGCAAATCAGCGATCCGGCGGAAATGTTACAGCAGGTGGCCGATTTGACCAAAGAGCGGTTTGGTTTATACCACGCTCACATATACGTTTTGGATGAGGCTGGAGAAACGTTGAACCTGATCGCTGGGGCGGGTGAAGCAGGGCGTACAATGGTAGCGGAAGGGTGGAGCATCCCCTTTGAACACCAGAGTTCACTGGTGGCACTGACGGCCCGCAAGCGATCTGGTACGATCGCAAACGACGTGCAGGGCAACCCGGACTTTCTGCCGAACCCTCTACTGCCGGACACACGCTCAGAGATGGCCGTGCCGATTTTGGCAGGTGAGAAGCTGTTGGGAGTGCTTGATGTGCAGGGGGATGTTGTGGATCGCTTTATGGAGCAGGACATCCAGATAGAGACGACGCTGGCGTCACAAGTGGCGATTGCGCTGCAGAATGCCCGGCAGTATCAGCAAACGCAAGAAGCGCTGGAGGAGTTGAGACGGTCTGAGGAGGTGCTGCGAGAAAATGAGGCACGGCTGTCTCAAGCAACAGCCGCCGCGAAACTATATGAATGGGAGCTTGATTTTGCCACACAGACATTTACGTTTTCACCAGAGTATTACAAGCTGCTGAATATTCCGATAACGGACGAGACCGACTTTAAGATGTCGGTAGAGGATTACGCCCAGAAATATGTTAAAAATCCAGAGGTTGTTGGTCGAGAAGTTGAGAGAGTCTTGGCTTCGACAGAAAGTAATTATAGTCAGGAAATCGAAGACTATAACGTGACCACGGATGGGCGGCTCATCCCGATTATGGTACGGTTTAGGGTCGTCAGAGACAAGGAAGGTAACCCGATTAGGACAGTTGGGGCCAATCAAGACATCACCGAGCAAAAACGGGTCCAAGAAATTCTAGCCAAACAGGCTGATGATCTGCAAAAAGTTGCCGAAATTAGCACCAGAATAGCCACGACCCATAATGAAGCACGACTTCTGCAAGAGGTGGTTGATTTAACTAAGGATCGCATTGGCTTATACCATGCTCATCTATATTTGCTGGATGAGCGAGGTGAAACGTTAATACTTACCGCCGGAGCCGGAGAAGTTGGACAAGCGATGGTGGCCGAAGGGCGAACCATTTCGTTTAATCACCCCCGCTCGATTGTGGCGCTGACAGCTCGAACCGGCAAAGGAATTATTGTTAATAATGTCCATGAAAATCCTGATTTCTTGCCCCATCCTCTTTTGCCCGACACGCGCTCAGAGATGGCGGTGCCGATGATTGTAGGTGACCAGTTGTTGGGAGTGTTTGATGTTCAAGCAGATGAAGTCGATCGCTTTACTGAGGATGACCGACAGATCATAACTACACTAGCTGCCCAGGTGGCCGTTGCTCTGGAAAACGTACGTCTCTTTGCCCAAGTTGAACGTGCTCTAGCCGATGTAAAAATTGTCCAGCAGCAATATATCCAGCAAGCCTGGGATCAGGCTAGTCAGACCCAGAAACGAACTTATCGCTATGAACGATCTGGTTTTGCTCCACTGGCAGAGGAAATTAGACAAAAGGCTAAAAATTTGGCGCGTCAGAAAAAAGAACCGGTGCTGGTTACGCTTGACCCAGATATAGAGGGGATCGGTCAAAAATCTGTAGTCGCTCCGGTTAGCTTGAGTGGGGCGACCATTGGTTCGTTGCAATTACATCTCGCTGAGGGACAGAATGAAGACCAAGCTTTGGACGAAGATGATCTGGCTTTATTAGAAGTCATTTTGGAGCAGGTAGCCCAAACTGCCGAAAATCTGCGACTTTTTGATGAAACCCGCCAGCGAGCCGATTACGAACGCCTGGTTGGAAAAATTACGCAAAAGGTTCGACAGTCGCCCAGCTTGGAGATGCTAGCTCAGACGGCGGCTGAAGCACTCAGTGAGGTGTTGGATGTCCCTATTGGGCTGGTGAGTTTGAATGTGACATCACCGCAGGGAACAGAGAAGGTGGGAACTAATGGTCAGACCAAAAACGCTAAATAGTAAGGGAGTACACCCTGAATAAGATTTGAAAGCAGATGAATTGTTTGTGATCGTTTTTAAATATGTGACGGATCGAAATAACAAAGTTTATTGTTGGTACTGCATTAGCTCTATCTTCGGGAAGGAAAAACTCTTGAACTCAAGACAACTTTTTAACTTTATCTCTTGTCGAAGAGACCCAGTAAGAATGACACCACTTAATCGAAGTGTCTCCTTGCTAAGCATTTTATTGATTATTACTCTCTCACTGGCCGCTTGTACAGGGGTGGCGGCCAGTTCCACTTCCAAATCTACTGAAGTGGTTGATGCTCCAGGTGCCTCACAAGCTCCCGCTGGTACAAGCTTCCTGGCCGAGGCGGCCAAACCCTATCAAGGGATTGTTCTTCACGGTATCACTGAGAATACCTCAGCCTCAAACTACGTTAAAGATGTATTAGCCCCAGCTTTTGAAGAGGAAACCGGTATTAAGGTTGAGGTGGAGACAGTTCCCTGGGCTGATATGTATAGCAAATCTATTGAGGATATGGAAGCAAACTCGGGTATCTATGACTTTGTCTATATCGAACAGGATATTATCTATACTTTCCTGGAGCAGGATTTCCTGGTCAACCTGACTCAAATGTTGCAGGATAATCCCGAGCTGGCCTCACCCGACTTTAAGCCGATTGATTTTACCACTTTTATCGAGGAGTTCAAGGACCCCGCTACGGGTGATCTCTACGGGGTGCCCATGGAGTCCTTTTTGAAGGTCTATGTCTACCGTCAGGACCTGTTTGAGGATCCGGCCATTCAGGAAGCCTTTGCCGCCAAATATGGTTATCCATTAGGTCCGGCGGTGACGTTTGACCAATACCGCGACATTGCCGCCTTCTTTACCCAGTACGGTCAGGATAATGACCTGGAATTATGGGGCAGCACAGTTCAAGCGGTTAATGACCATCCTGCTTCCTTCTATGAATTCTTTGAGACAATTGCGCCCAGTTTTGGAGTCTACAACTGGGGTATTAATCTGGATAACTACAAAGCTACCGTGGATAATGGCGGTCAGTTAAATAGCGAACAAGCCAAAGCCGCGCTTACCTTTTGGCTGGATATGCTTCAGTATGCACCTCCAGAGTCTACTGCCAGCACATGGGATGAGGTGGCTGAGACCTTTGCTGCCGGCCGGGCAGCTCAGGGGTGGATTTATGGGGAGAATGTGGCCTGGATTGGCACAGACTCAACCCGCTCTGAGATGGTGGGTAAAGTGGGTGTGGCTCTGCCACCCACAACGCAGGGGGTTATCCGAGAGGCCAACGTTGGTAAAGGCTACATTGGCTACTACGATGGTGGCGCTTTTGGTATCCCTCACTCTTCCAAGCACAAAGAGGCTGCTTTACTCTGGCTGCAATATATCGGCCAAGCTGACGTCCAACCAGAGTGGGCAGCCGCCAGTGCTCGCGTCGTTCAGCTTGCCACCTTCGATGACCCGATAGTGCAGGAAGAGGATAAAAAGGTCGGCGGCTACTTCTCTCTGATGAAAAAGGAAGGTCGTCTCTTTAAAGGCGCGCCGCCTTTCCCTTTTCATCCCCAGATTCGTGATCTCATTGCCCCTTACCTTTACCAGGCTATTGACGGCAAATTGACTCCAGGAGAAGCTCTGGATCAAGCAGCAATGGCCGTTGATGAAGAATTGATTGAGTTAGGCTACGGGAAGTAACAGGGTGTTTTCTTACGAGTTTGAGTTGTAAAAGTAGCAATAAATTGGGAGTTTGGAAAATCAGGGGCCGGATCATACCTTGTCCAACCTTCGAGCTTTCGGCTCTCTAACTTTAGTTTGGGTAAATAACCTATGAGAAATTACTATGGCTGATATGAACTATCCTGTCTCTAGTGACAAGACCAAGTTAAGTCTTTCCAAGTTATTAGATCGCCTATCTGAAGTTAGCGGGTTCAATAATCTAAAAATCGGCAGCAAATTGATGGTTGGGTTTAGTATTTTGGTCCTGATAACACTTTTGGTGGTTGGCCTTATATTTATCGCCGGCCGGGCGGCAACCAGAATTATTAACATCGTCACCGAGGTTCGGGCTCCATCTGAACTTGCTCTGGCTAGGGCTCAATCCAGTTTGCTTAGAATGCAGGCCAGTGTACGGGGCTACCTGGTTTTGAGCGACGTACAGAATATTGACGACTATAACAAGGCTAAAGAAGCTTTTGAGATTAACCTGGCTAAACTGGAAACTCTCTCAGTTAATTGGACCGATGATGATGCGCATCGTCTTAAAGAGTTAAAAGATATTTACGAAGTTTGGGTACCTATTCCCAAACGATTATTTGAGTTACATGATAACCCCTCGGAGAACCAACCGGCACTACGGATGGAGAGCCTGGAATTCGAGCCCCTTAGAGCAGATCTTATTGATGAGATTAATTTGTTGGTGGAGCTTCAACGGCAACAGGAATCCTCAACGCAGAACGATGAACTGTTAGCCAACATGGCTGATTTTCAGCTCTCTCTCCTGGCTATGGCAAGCGCTCTTCGGGCCTATGTTCTAACTGGTGATTTAACCTTTAAATTTGAATATTCCGAACATTTAGATACCAACAGTTCGGTTTGGCAAAATCTGCAGTCCCAAAAAGGTCTGTTGACCGACAATCAGCAACCCCTGATTGATAGCATAGCCCAGACTCGCCAGCAATTATTAGCGTTGGCACCGCAAATAGTTGAAATAATAGAAGGTGAACGTGTTTACGAAGATTTATATTTGTTCAAGACTGAGGTCTCGCCCCAAGCTGAACACATGTTACAATTGCTGGATATGATGACCACGGACCAAGGGACGCTACTCCAGGCTGACCTGGATAGAGGGCGGCAAAGTTTGACCAATGTGCAAATCCAGACCCTGGCGAGTGGTGTTGTGGCTTTAATTTTAGGGTTAAGCATGGGGCTTATATTTAAAGAGAGCATCACTGGTCCGATTCGACGTTTAACGAGTGTAGCTGAACAATTTGCTGTCGGCCACCTGACAGTGCAGGCCCCGGTAGAATCAGGCGATGAGATTGGTCAGTTAGCTCATACTTTCAATGTTATGTCGAACAAGTTGGGTGAAACTGTAGTTAACTTGGAAAAACGTGGTGAACAAATTGAGACCTTGGTAACAGTAAGCCAGCATTTAACCAGTATATTGGATTTGAACGAGCTGGTCCAGCAGGTTGTTACCGTCATTAAAGAGAATTTTAACTATTATCACGTTCACATCTACCTGCTGGATCAACAGGAAAAGACTCTAATCATGACTGCAGGTTATGGTCAGGCTGGGGCCGAGATGAGAGCCAGAGGTCACAGTATTCAACTGGACACTCCGACCAGCTTGGTGGCTCGGGCGGCCCGGAACGGTAAAGTGGTTCGGGTGGACAACGTACGCGAA
>JAGRBY010000620.1 GCA_020433835.1 Anaerolineae bacterium
AACCGACTTTGCCACAGCCCTGGGTATAGAATGAAAAAGGGAAAATTCACGCCCCATGGTCACCTGCTCCGACTCACTCTAACGATTCCGTCGAGTCATTAGAGTGAGTCCAGCCGATCACTAGAGTAATTCCGCTGAGTCATTAGAGTGATTCCGCCGAGTCACTAGAGTGAGTCCAGCCGATCACTAGAGTGATTCCGCTGAGTCATTAGAGTGATTCCGCCGAGTCACTAGAGTGAGTCATACCGACTCACCTAGGTGAGTCACCCTGAGTCATTAGAGTGAGTCACCCCGAATCACCATGGTGAGTCATACCGAATCACCTAGGTGATTTTTAAAAAACACCATGGTGAGTCATACCGAGTCACCATGGTCATTTTTAAAAAACACCATGGTGAGGGAGATAAAAGGGGTTATGGGCCACAGTTATGGGTTACATGGCGGGTGATGTCCAGAGAATGCATTCGTTTAAGCTCATTGGGTTGAAGATGATGGTCATCAGTCGCAAGAGCAAGGGCATAATAAGCCAATGGGTCGGGCGTCACGGTTGACGTCGCCGTTGGCGGGGTTGAGCTGCATCAAGTTTCAGGCCATTCACCCACCACCACGCGGTCGAGGGCGACAGCGTGGTCATACCCTCGCCTTTTTGACAACATTGTCCTAAAAATAAGACAAAATTGTCCTAAAAATAGGACAGACAAGCCCTGCCAATTTTGCTATGATTAAATTCGGCAGAACTACCGGTCGTCATTGCACAAGCTGCGGCGATGCCCGTCCGAAATGAACTTGTGGATTTCGGGAAATTAAGAGATTGGCGAGGAGAGATCCCGCCTTGAAACTCTTCATCTCCAATTTCCCCCGAAATCCCTAACTTATTCTTGGACAGTTACAGAGGAGATAAGGAATGCTGGACCTTTTCAATCGCTATGCTCACGGCTTTGTGGCTATCCCAGTGATTTTGGCCTGTAAGAAAAAGGGCTTCTTTGGATTACTGCATGACCGGAGCGCGTTAACGGCTGCGCAAATGGTGGAATCGTTAGGCACCAACAGCGGTCACTTTCAGGTAGCCTTACGCTTAATGCAGTCGCTGGGGTGGTTGTCGCAAGCCGGGAACGGAGCTTATGCGTTTACAGTTGAGGCTGAAATTCACCGCCAGATTCCCGAGGATATGCTTGATCTGTATCACCTGCCGCTGGAGGCTTACTTGCGGGGTGAGACCCATCCGGGACTACTCGGCCCGTGGCTTGAGCGGTCTCGCCGGCGGTGGGGCCTCGACCAGCCCTGGCTGGCCGATTTTTTGGATGGGGTGTTAGTTATCCCGCTTTTGCTCAGCTTGAAGCAGAATAATCTGTTGGTTGACAGCGAGCAACAACCGTTATTTTCAACGTTAACGCCCGGCGTCAAGCCAGCCCTGACTGAACTATTTGTAGACCGAGGCTGGGCTCAGTTAAAGGAAACAGGCCCGAGCCTGACCGATGTCGGGCAATTTATAAGCGAGCGCAGCTTGATCTTGGGCACAACGGCCTCGTATACGCCCATGTTGTCCCGTATGTCCGACGTGTTATTTGGCGAATGCCGGACCGTATTCCACCGAGATGGCGCGGGTGATGAACATCACATCGACCGTACCTTGAATGTCGTGGCCAGTGGTTTTCAGCACCAGAAATATTTTGCCGATGTTGAAGCAATTATTCTGTCCATTTTTAACCAGTTACCCTATGAAGCCCAGCCAAAATATGTAGCCGATATGGGCTGTGGCGATGGCACCCTCTTGAAACGGGTGTATGAAACGATCCGCAAGTCGGCCCGGGGACAGGTATTGGCGCAATATCCTATCCGCATGATTGGGGTGGATTACAATCAAGCGGCTCTGGACCTCACCGCCCAAACCCTGGCCGATATCCCCCATTTAGTCTTACCCGGTGATATCGGCCATCCCCAGCAGTTGGTCACCGATTTACACGCGCACAATATTGACGACCCGGAGCATATCCTGCACCTCCGCTCCTTTCTGGACCACAATCGTCCGTTTATCCCGCCGGCCAACGCAGCGGCCACCCAAGGTCGTTCACCGTTACCCTATGCCAGCCTGCATGTTGATGCTGACGGGCAGTTGATCCCGCCCTACGTGGCTATCCAAAGTCTGGTAGAACACCTTGAGCGCTGGGCCTCGATCATCACCCACCACGGCTTGCTGGCGCTGGAAGTCCACACGCTCGAACCGGAGGTGGTGCGACGCCATCGAGATCTGTGTGAGAATTTACATTTCGATGCCTATCACGCCTTTTCGCAGCAGCACCTGGTTGAAGCGGATGTGTTTCTCCTGGCCGCAGCCGAAGCCGGGCTGTTTGCCCGGCCTGGCTTCTCCCGGCAATACCCCCAGGTGTTACCGTTTAGCCGTATCACCTTGACCTATTTCGAGAAGCGACCCTACACCATCCGCTATGCCCTGCCGACGGATTTACCCGCGTTAGTCGAATTGGAAGCGGCCTGTTGGCCGGAACCGCTCAGGACGCCGGTAGCTGACCTTCAAGCGCGGCTGGAACAGCATCCGGACAGCCAATTGGTGCTGGTGTTGGAGCGCCAGGTTGTAGGCGTGGTCTATTTCCAGCCCATTGCCGACCCGGCCGCCTTGACGACCACCACCTTTGAGCAGGTGGCAGGGTTGCGAGCCACAGACGGTCATACGATCCAACTGCTGGCGCTCAATGTACTGCCTGCGGTGCAGCATCTGGGCCTGGGTGACCAGCTTTTGGAATTTGTGCTGCACCACTGTGCCCTGAAAAGTGGCATCGAGACGGTGGTGGGCGTCACCCGCTGTCAGGGCTATGACAATCAGGCCGCCCTGCCCCTGGCCGCCTACATCGAGCAGCGAGACGAGCAGGGACAGCGGCTGGACCCCATGCTGAAATTCCACGAGGCGCACGGAGCCACCATCCAGGGCGTGGTCAGCCATTATCGACCGGAGGATGTCGCCAATCAAGGCTATGGCATTTTGATTGAATATGATTTGGGCCGCCGGCGCCGTTCAGCCAGCGACCCTGCTTACCCGGCAACGACCAGGCGTCAGTCCCAAGCGCCCACTAAAACAACTATCGCCTCAATCGTTGAGGAGTGCGTGGTAAGAATCGTGGGACAGCCCGACCGGGTCTTTGATCCCACCCGCCCGGTGCGGGAGATGGGCTTGGACTCGCTGGACCTCATGGAACTGCGCTCGTTACTTAGTCAACGCCTTCAGATCAAAATCGAACCGACTTTCTTTTTTGAGTACAGCACGCCCGAAGCAATGACCCACTACTTCCAGCAGCAAATGTCCCCCGCAGAACCCGTTAGGCCAAGATCTGAGGCCGCTCCTTCCCTTCTGACGCCAGAGCATACGCCCGAGACTAGCCAAGAAATGGGGACTGAACGAGACAAGGCCATTGCCATCATCGGTCTGGCATGTCGGTTTCCCGGCGGGGTGACGAGCTTGGAGGATTTTTGGACCCTACTGCAAACGGGGAGCGACGCCATTACTGAGGTACCGGCTGGCCGCAAGGACCTCAGCCGTGCTCGCGGCTGGTCGAATGATCCGGGCCAGAGGGCAACTCGGTATGGTGGCTTTCTGGACGGGGTTGACCACTTTGACGCCACCTTCTTTCACATTTCCCCCCGCGAAGCCGAGGTAATGGACCCGCAGCAGCGCATCTTACTGGAAGAAAGCTGGCATGCTTTGGAACAAGCCGGTATCGATCCGACCTCATTACGGGAGACCCAAACCGGTGTTTTTGTCGGTATCATCAGCCACGACTATGAATTGCTTCAGGTCAAGCACAACCGGCCGGCGCAGGGTGGGGCCTATTTTGGCAGCGGTAACTCGAACTCGGTCGCAGCCGGACGGATTGCCTATGCCTTGGGTTTGCAGGGACCAGCCATGGCGGTCAACACCGCTTGCTCCTCGTCGCTGGTGGCCGTGCATCTGGCCGTTCAGAGTTTGAAGAATGGCGAGTGCGACCTGGCCCTGGCGGCCGGGGTCAATCTGATCTTATCGCCGGAGTTGAGCCGGACCTTTGCCCAGGCCGGGATGCTGGCCCCGGATGGTCGCTGTAAAACCTTTGCTGCTGCGGCCAACGGCTACGTTCGCAGTGAAGGCTGTGGGGTGGTGGTCCTCAAGCGCCTTTCCGAGGCAGTGGCAGATAAAGATAACATCCTGGCCGTCATCCGGGGCAGTGCGATCAATCAAGATGGAGCCAGCAACGGCTTGACCGCGCCCAATGGCCTGGCTCAGGCAGCCCTGCTGCGAAAAGCAATCCAAGCAGCGGGGATAAAGCCCCACGAGGTGTCGTATGTGGAAGCGCACGGCACCGGTACCTCGCTGGGCGACCCGGTCGAGATTAAAGCGCTGGGGACGGTCTACGGCATGGGCCGCACGGTGGATAATCCGTTGGTGGTCG
>JAGRBY010000621.1 GCA_020433835.1 Anaerolineae bacterium
TGGCTCCCTCGTCTGTCAACTTTACATGATTATATACCGGCTGCAGAACTAGCCCAAATGGCTTAAATAGATGCTTACATTGGTTGCCAAAATATGATAAAATGTTAAATGGAAATAGAGATTAGAGACCGGAGATGGAGATATGGTTGTCACCCACGAATTTCACATTGCCTGTCGAGGCTTTTGCGATATGCACAACATCACCGACGCGGTATCATCTGCCGTCCGCACCAGCGAGTTGAAGAACGGCATCGCCACGGTTTTCACGCCCAGCGCCACCAGCGCCATCACCACCGTTGAATATGAAAGCGGCATGCTGGCCGATTTCGAGGCGCTGTTCGAGCGCATCGCCGGGCAAGCCTGGCAGTACAAACACAACGAGCGCTGGCACGACGGCAACGGCTTTTCGCACGTCCGCGCCGCGCTGCTGGGGCCATCGCTGAGTGTGCCGTTCTCCGACCGGCAGCTCATTCTCGGCACCTGGCAGGAGATCACCTTTATCGATTTTGATAATCGCCACCGTCAACGGCGTATTATTGTTCAGATGGTGGGCGAGTAAACCACCACTATGTTTTTACGTGTATGGATAAAATAAAAGAGGAGAGGACAACCAAACCGCCAAACCAAACTTTTAAGGAAAATAGCGATAAATATCTCGTCGATGAAGACACCGGAAAAAAATCACACTGTCTTGCTCCATTTTTATACCAATCCGGTAGGTTCCAACCCGAATACGGTAATAATCGCCTTCTCCTTTGAGCTTAATCAGGTTGGGGATTTGGTCGAGTGCAGAAACAGTTTCTACCTGTTCGATAACCTGTTGCACGCGCTGCCGTACACTTTTTTCTGAAATCTTTTGCAGATCGCGCACAAAACTACGCCGAAATTCGACCTTCATTCGTCGTTCTGAAGCACTTCAAAAACTTCATCACGACTTACAGATTCACTATCTTCTTCAGCTTTAATGGCATTAACAAGCGCAATATCTTCTATAATTTCGGCAAATAACTCATAAAAGACCTGGCGTTCATCATGGAAAAGCTCTAAAAGGGCTTGTTTAAATAGGTTCTTAACTTCATCAGCATCATTGAGTTGAATTGCCATAAGATGACCTCTCTTTAACTATCAGGGCTTATGCAAAAGCCAGGTGACAGTCACTTATTATGTATAAATCAGCACGGGATTAGCCCAAATAGGTTGACTTAAGGTGTCCAAGTGACTGTCACCTTTAGCACTGCGTAAGTCCTGACTATATAGTGACAGACATTGTAACGAAGATCAAGGCGTACTCCAAGTTACGCGTTCATTATCACACACTTTACCCGCTTTTTCAACAGGGGTTATCAAAAAATAGAACGCATCACCTTACTTTCTCGTAAATAATTGCCTATTGCAACCCGTCTTCAATTCAAGTATATTGGGTATCGGATACTTAGTATCACCAACTCCATGCAAGGAAAACGCACATTATGCTTTGTCCCTTCTGTATCGATGACGTCAAGTTCAAAAAAGAAAAAACCGGCGGCAGGTCAACCCTCGTGTACCTGTGCCCAACCTGCAACGAGCAGGTGCCGGCCCTCTACGCTAAAGATTATAGCAAATACCCGCCGGTGGTCATCAGTGCCATTGGCTTTCGACAGCACGGCAAAACCGTTTACTTTGCCACCCTTTTTTACACGCTCAAAAAGCTAACGCTGGCCCGCGACTGGCCCGACTTTTATACGATGGGTCTCAATGAGGACAGCCTCGACACTGTCTACAGCAACGCCCGCATGCTCGATGACGGCTATTTGCCCGACTCAACGCCCAAAAACTTTCCCCGGCCCACAATGATCCGGGCCGAGGGTGTGCCGATGCAGCCCGATTGCAGCCTGCTTATGTTCGATACCGGCGGCGAGTGTTTTGAAAAGCCAACTCAGCTCGTGCAGTTTGCCGGTTTTGTGCGCCGCGCCGAAGCGGCCATGCTGCTCATCAGTATCGCCGATTTGGATGACGCTCGCGCCGGGATGCAGCAACTGCTCAACACCTACATTGTCGGCCTGGGCGAATTGAGCGGCAACACCAAAAACCAGCACCTCATCGTTGTTTTCACCAAAGCCGATAGGTTGGTGGGCCACTTCACCGGCAAATGGTCCGAGCTGGCTACCTATCTCATCGATGGCTCTGTCGATGCCCTGGCCGAAACCGAAAGTTATCTGGCTCGCATGCAGGAAATGTCGGACCTACTGTACGAATTTACCGAAAAAGAGCTGTACGCTCACGAATTTATCAACGCCGCCGAGTCGAACTTCAAAAGCGTCAGCTTTTCCATCATCTCGGCGTTGGGAACCGAACCGGACGGGGCCGAACTTTCGGTTGAGATCGTACCGCGCCGCATCTTGGACCCTGTACTGTGGGTTATGGAGAAATCGTTCGAAAGTCCGCTGCGTTCCTTCAAGCGGTGGTGGGGTTGGTAATTCATGGCTATCGAGCACACCTGGCACGATATTCTATGGCGCGAATGGCATCATACCCAAGATGAAGACTACGCCGAGCAAATCTATTTTGCGTTGACTAAAGATAACATAAGCCAGCCCGACCCAACCGATGTTGTTCAGGGCCGTCCCCTGCTGCCTGAAGTAGAAGCCGCCTTACGGCAGGGTCTACGTCACGGCGAAGCGCTAAGAAAGTTTTGGGGCAGGCGCATCCGCCTACTTGATAAAGCAAAAACCGACTATCTATCGATTAGTCGCTCGACCAAAGATCTCAATCATGTCCATTGGTTTCGGCGTTTTGTGGCTCGACACATCCTCTTTGAAATCGGCGGCCACGCGGTCGAAGCGCTGGAAGAGGTAGCCTATGGGTCGAACGGCTTCACTGCCGAAGAGGCCCGCTGGGCGCTCTACTGCATCGCGGCCGATACCACAGCTCGATTGTCTGCCGCACCGGAGAGTTGGATGTGTCCCGATTGCTGGGTTGGCTGCGGGCCGCTCTGGATCGACAGGCCCTGGCGTCGCGATTGGCAGTTCTATGGCTGTCGTACCTGTCGGCGCAGCCATCAACTGCTCCACCGCACGGAAGCGATGGTGGCCGTACTCGATAACAAGGCAAAGGGTTTCACCGTTAAAGACGGCGTGATCCGGGCCCAGTGGTTCACCCGCCGCACGTTGTTCGATTTCGACCGCGTCGAAATACTCCGGGCCACCGACGAAGAAGTTGAACGCTTCGCCGTGCAGGTGGGCAACGACACCGACGCTGTCCGCCGCCCACGCTACCCTACCATACACTGCACTATCGCGCCGGAATGCCAACTATCGACCAATACCCTGCGTATTTTGCAAAACAGCTTTGGACACGTTGAACAGATACCGTTATGAAAGAGTCAATTCCGGCGGCGAATATTCACTACCGGCCACCCGCCATCGCGCTATCCGATACCTGGTACAATATCCTGTGGCGTGAAAAAGCCACTTGTGGGGATGATGAATGGGCCGCCCAGCTTGATAAACTCATCGGCAGTGCGCCGGTGAGTTGGGGCCTCTCGCTTCAGGATCGCCCACCAGCCGCCGAGGTTGAACAGGCCATCAGGCAGGCAGTTGCACTATTCGAACCGGCCACGCGCAACACCTGGGCCGATCCCCTGACTCGGCTGGAACAACAGCAGCACACACCCGACCCGGTCGAGCGCCACATCGCCGATTTAGGTCATCCGGGCTGGGCTAAACGTTTTGTTGCCCGTCACGCGCTGGTGGCCTGGGGCGGTGAAGCCGTGCCGCGCCTGCGCGATATCAGCACCAAACGCGGGGCTGAGCTGCAAACGGTTGCGCAATGGCTTCTGGCCTCTATCGAGCACGATACCTCGGCCCGGCTCTCGGCCAAAAGTAAATGGCTGCTCTGCCTACGCTGCCTGGTTTACTGCGGCCCGCATTGGGATGAACGCGCCGGCCATATGCCCTATGTGCATTACGGCTGTCGTACCTGCGGGCAAAGCCGCGACTTTTTACAGTGGACCGGTCACATCGTTACCGTGTTGGATGAAACGATGACCGACTTTGTCATCGGCGATGCAGAGACACTGCGCGGCAACTGGTTGCAGCACCGTAACCTCTTCGACTGCGATTGGGTTGAAATTCTTCAGGCCAAAGAGGAAGATGTCGAACGCTTTGCCGTCCAGATTGGCAACGATACCGACTCGCGGCGGCAGTCGCGCTATCGTCAGATGCGCTGCTTCATCGGCCCAAACTATACGCCATCAAAAAATACCCGGCGCATTTTAGAACGGACATTTGACCGCCTTGAAATAGCTCCAGAACCGGCAGGATCGTGACCAACGTTATTTTCGTATCCGGCGAGAGTTCGCCCACGGTTATGCAATCGCCCAAGAATTGGCAGCAGATCATTTGGCGCGAATGGCGCAACTGTAACGATGCAGAAT
>JAGRBY010000622.1 GCA_020433835.1 Anaerolineae bacterium
ATTACCGGCGAGAGCAAACTCATCGACAAAACCCCTGCCTCGGAGATTTTTGCCGGCAGCATCAACGGCGAGGGCGTACTGGAAGTCGAGGTCACCCGCCTGGCCGAAGATAACACCATCAGCCGCTTAATCGCGATGGTCGAGGAAGCCCAGGAAAAACGCGCCCCCAGCCAGCGCTTCATCGACAAATTTGCCGCCGTCTATACCCCGGCGGTGATGGTGCTAGCCTTGCTGGTGGCGGTATCACCGCCACTTCTGTTCGGCCAACCCTTTTGGAACCCCAACCCGGAAACATTTGGCTGGCTGTATCGCGGCCTGGCGCTGCTGGTGGTGGCCTGCCCCTGTGCGTTGGTCATTAGCACGCCGGTCAGCGTCATCAGCGCCATTAGTAACGCCGCCCGGCAAGGTGTGCTGATTAAAGGTGGCGCTTATCTGGAGGCGCTCAACCGCATCACGACTGTGGCACTCGACAAAACCGGCACGCTGACTCAGGGCCGACCGAATGTGGTGGCCGTGCGCTCCGCCGCCTGCACCGACCCCGCCAACAGTTGCGCCGCCTGTGAAGATGTGCTGGCGTTGGCCAGCGCGGTCGAGCGGCGCAGCGAGCATCCGTTGGCTCATGCTATTTTAAGCGAAGCCGGCGTGCGCGGCGTGCGCGAAAGCTATCCGGCGGCCAGCGGCGTGCAGGCGCTCACCGGACGCGGCGTAACAGGGCAGGTTGATGGGCAGCAAGTTTTAATCGGCAGCCACAGTTATTTTGATGAAGCCGTGGCCCACAGCGATGGCGATTGCCGGGCGGCGCAACACGATGCCCAACAAGGGTATACGCCGCTGATGGTCGAATCGAACGGCACATACGTGGGAACCATCACCGTGGCCGATACCGTACGGGCCAGCAGCCAAGAGGCGATGACCGCTCTGCGGCGCAGCGGGGTCAAGCGGCTGGTCATGCTGACCGGCGATAATCGATCTGCGGCGGAGACCATCGCCGCCCAAATCGGCGTCACCGATGTCCGCGCCGAGTTGCTGCCGGAGGATAAAGTTGCGGCAGTGCGCGAATTACAGGCCGATTATGGCGCGGTCGCGATGGTCGGCGACGGTATCAATGATGCCCCGGCGTTGGCTACTGCCGATGTCAGTATCGCCATCGGCGGCGCATCGGGCGGTACCACCCAAGCGATGGAAACCGCCGATATTACGCTGATGAGCGATAATCTGGGCAAACTGGCCTTTCTCTTCAACCTCAGTCGGGCCACGATGCGCACGATCAGCACCAACGTTATTCTCAGCATCGGCATCAAACTGGTCTTTTTAGTGCTGGTGATAGTGGGTCTGGGTACGATGTGGATGGCCGTGTTAGCCGATGTGGGCGTCTCGCTGTTGGTGACGTTGAATGGGATGCGGTTGACGCGTTATCGGTCGCGGGAGGGTAGTCGCTAAAAGCTAGACAATAAGTCGTTTGGAGGCGAAGGACAAATGTCCTAAACTTTTGGGACAATCTGCCCACAGGGTTATGACCCTGGCCCGGTGACATGGGTCTGGCTATCTTGTAATATCTCTTTATCAATGTTATTTAATCGATTAACACATAAGGAGAGATAAATGAATCAACTAAGTCGTTCAACAGGTCTCAAGATTGCAGCGGTTATTGTATTGGTGATAACCCTGATTGATATGGTTGTGTATGAGCTTCCCGATTTAGCCGGTGGGATGGCCGCCGTTGATCAGGTCTCCGATGCCGTCGGAGGGCCGCCGTTCTTTATGGTTATCCTGGGGTTTGCCTTTGATGTTGTGGCCATCGTGGCCGCCTACGGGGCGTGGCAAGCGCAGCGTTGGGGCGTTGTCCTCCTCATCATGGTGAGCGCTTTCAACTGTTTCTCCTCCACAGCTGCGGCCATCTTCGCCCCATGGTTTGCCACCCAAATTTTCGGTGTCGTTTCGCTTATCTTGTTCCTCAGCGCGATAGTCCTCTGTCTGCGGCGCGAACCGCAGGCGCTTACCCAATCCGTTTGAGACTGGAACCACAAACCAATTTGTGTTAAACTGGGTGCATTATCTGTTTATGCAATTGTTTGTGCGGGTAATGCACCCGGTTGTGTATTGAGAAAGGCGATGATGGTTAAAATGCGCCGTCGCTTCGATGGCAATGCTCTGCTCTACTACACGCTGTTGGTCTTGGTTTTATGCAGCTACAGTATTCCCATTTATATGGGCATCACGCTGACCATCCCGGTCACCAGCAACCTCACCACCTGGGCCCTCAACATTCTGGTCGTGGCAATTCTGATAACAACGCTGAAACCGGTTTGGAATTGGGTGCAGCCCCGGGTGCATCACCTGGTGTATGCCATGGATGACCCCCAGCTTGAGATGATGGGGCAGATGAGTAGCTCGCTGGCTTCGACTTCACCGGAAGAGTCGATGCTGTCAACCATCGCCGAAACCATTGCCCGTACTGTCAAGCTGCCGTATGTGCAGCTTAAAACCGCCAACGGCACAACGGCAACCTATGGCACGCCCCGAAACGGTAGTGAGCTGACGCACATTGAGATCACGTATCGTAAGGAGGTAGTTGGGTGGCTCGATGTAGCGTCACGACTGCCCAAAGTCCCCCTAAGCAGCAGTGAATATACCTTGCTCAACAGCCTGGCCCGGCAGGTTGGCATTACCCTGCACGCGGCCCATACGAGCGAGGCCCTGCAAGCCGCCCGCGAGCAATTGGTGCTGACCCGTGAGGAAGAGCGCCGCCGCATTCGCCGCGATCTGCACGATGGTCTTGGCCCAACGCTGGCCTCGCTGCGGATGCAGTTGAGCGCCGCCCGCCGCCTGATCCGCGCTAACCCCGATGAGGCTGAACAATTGCTTGACGAACTGCGAGACGATATCAGCACCGCCACCGCCGACATCCGGCGGCTGGTGTACGAATTGCGCCCGCCGATGCTGGATGAGTTGGGGCTGGTTGTCGCCATCAGAAATTTCAAGCTGGGTGACGCGCCGCTGCAGCTTGAGGTTATCGCCCCGGAGCCGATGCCGCGTTTGTCGGCGGCGGTTGAGGTGGCCGTTTACCGCATTGCCGGCGAAGCCATTCATAATGTCGTCAAACATGCCGGGGCCACAACCTGTGTCGTTGAGATACAGATAGAACCAGGGCAACTCACCCTGAGCGTAACCGATGACGGCCACACCTTGCCGACCGGCCATACAACCGGCATTGGTCTGCACTCGATGCATGAACGCGCCGCCGAGTTAGGTGGTACATTTTCTATCCAACCGGCCACAGCGGGCGGCACCCACGTTGTGGTTTGCCTGCCCTTGGAGTCGTAACCATGGACAAACTCACCGTTCTTATTGCCGATGACCACCCCCTCTTTCGCAAGGGTTTACGCGCCCTGTTGGCCTCGATGCCTACGACAGCGTTGGTGGGCGAAGCCACTACCGGCGAAGAGGCCATCGACCTGGCCGAAAAACTACAGCCCGATGTTATTCTGATGGATTTGCAGATGCCCGGCGGCGGCGGTCTGCCTGCCATTCGGCAGATTGTGCAAACCAGTCCGCACATCCGTATTTTGGTGGTGACCATGTTTGAGGATGATGACTCGGTCTTTGCAGCGATGCGTGCGGGAGCGCGAGGCTACGTGCTAAAAGATATGGATGATGACGATATCACCCGCGCTATTCTGGCCGTAGGGCATGGTGAAGCCATTTTTAGCCCGGCCATTGCTCAGCGGATGATGGGCTTTTTCGCCGCGCGTCCGGCTCTACCGCCGGACATCTTTCCCGAACTGACCGAAAGCGAGCGCAATGTGCTGCGCTTGATGGCCCAAGGTGTCAGCAACGATGCCATTGCCCAGCAGTTATCGCTAAGCAATAAAACGGTGCGTAACTATGTATCCAATATTTTTAGTAAGTTGCAAGTCGCCGATCGCGCTCAAGCCATTGTGAAAGCGCGAGATGCCGGGCTTAAATGAGGCGCATCCAAGCTCTGCTTTGATCCCATTTGAAAATAGCGGTCTGGAGCGTCAAAGTTTACTTTGATCTGCCCGTTAATGACAAAGCTAGCTTTGTCGCTTCATTACCTTGTCATCATCGTTGCTGTAGCGCAGCTTCTATCACACGCCCTTATTTTAGGGTATGTTGAGCAGCGCATGCCCCGTTTTGCAACAAAATAGGTGATCCCGGCTGGCCGGATGTCCTAAATTACGTCAAAAAAACGATCCCGACTAGCCGGATCTCATTTCTTGAGACAAAAAAACGATTCCCGGCTGGCGGATCTCATTTCCTGCAACAAAAAAACGATTTCCCGGCTGGCCGATCTCATTTCCTGAGACAAAAAAACGATTCCCCGCTGGCCGGATGTCATTTCCTGAGACAAAATAACGATTCCCCGCCGGCCGGATGTCATTTCCTGAG
>JAGRBY010000623.1 GCA_020433835.1 Anaerolineae bacterium
CCTGATTTCTGACCATAATTCTTTAAAGTGTAAAGGTAGTGTAGACGCAGTATTTCCAAAAACCTTATTAAACACAAAACTCAGGAGGAAAGAAGAATGAACCGACCAAAGAATGTTCTTGGGGGTGAATTAAAGGATTGTTCCCATTCGCCGCTCACCGGATTTTATCGGGATGGCTGCTGCAATACCGGTGCCGATGATACCGGTGTACATATTGTTTGCGTGCAAATGACCGAGGAGTTTTTGTTGTTTTCAGCAGCCGTCGGCAATGATCTAAGCACCCCATTGCCTATGTTTCGCTTTCCAGGTTTAAAGCCGGGCGATAAGTGGTGCTTGTGCGTAGCGCGTTGGGCCGAAGCGCTGGAAGCGGGCGTTGCGCCTCCGGTCGACTTAACCGCAACGCATATCGCTGCCTTAGAGTTTGTTTCGCTTGAGGATTTGAAGCGCCATGCGCTAACGGTAGAGTAAATCAAACTTTTAAAGATTAATATTACAAAAATCCCAAAAATTAACGAAGGACTCATTCTAATTTGCGTACAATAAAGTAGTGACCAGATAAAACAAAATAGTTCCCCAGGGGTGTATCCTATGCCGCAATTTGTTTCAGACCATCGATCTTGGATTTCAATTCTATTTGCTGTTGTTTTTGGTGTTGCCCTGAGTTTTAGTACCCTAATCGGACTGGCTTTGGCTCAGGCTCCAACGGAGTCGCCCGCTGTGCCGTCGGATGCTCATGTAAAACCAGCAACCTCTATTACCACCACGCAGCCTCTAACCACGAATTTTAGTTTTGTGGATGATATTACCTACGCTCGGATTATTACCGATGTTCCGGTTAGTGTTTATCGCCATCCACTTGATATGCAGCGCGGTCTGCCACCTACGCGCACCATTGAACCGGGATTTATGTTTGTTAGCCTCGAGCAAAAAGATCCCATAACGTTTAGTAACGGATTGTGGTATAAAATTAACAAAGATGAGTACGTACCGGCTAATGTCATTACGTATTACACTGCCTCCACCTTTCACGGGGCGGAATTCACCCGCCAGCCGGACAAGCCCTTCGGCTGGATTATTCGCGACACACCCATTTTTACCGAACCCATCAACCAAGTAACGCCCACCGATCTGCTCGGCTGGCCGGTGGCTCGCAAAATGGCCGGGCCTGATGTCCCTTTGATACCTCGCTATACCCAGGTAACCATTTATGAAGCCAGCTACGCCGGCGACTGGGGTTGGCAGCGTATTGGCCCTGATCAGTGGGTGCATCTGTACGATGTCGGCAAAGTGGAAGTCATGACGCGCCCCACCGAAATCCCCGCCGGAGAACGCTGGATTTTTGTCAATCTCTTTGATCAAACCATGGCCGTTTACGATGAAAACGACCAAATAGTTTACGCCACATTGGTTTCAACTGGCCGCCAAGTTGAGGGTTGGCGCACACCGCCCGGTATCTACCGCATTTACAAAAAACTGCAAACGGCCCCCATGGCCGGCGGCGGCTTGTCTGATCGCTACCTACTCGAAGATGTGACCGCAACCATGTACTTCCATGAAGGGTACGCCTTCCACGCTGCTTACTGGCACGATGACTTTGGTCGCTACAAATCTCACGGCTGCGTCAATATGACGCCCACCGACGCCGAATGGCTCTACAACTGGAGTACGCCTGTCGCCTCACCCTCGGTCAACCAAACCAAAGCCAGCGAAGGCAATGATGGCACCTGGGTTTGGATTTATGATCCTCACGCTTAGGAACAGCTATTAAATAGCATGAGCGATTGAGTAAGAGATTGGAGATTAGGAGATAGGGCGATCAAGAAATTTCTAAAGCCCAATCTCCTAATCTCCCTATCTCCAACTTCAGTATTATAGAACCAACTGCTTTGTTGTTTCCCTCATTTTTATTACAATACCCATAGCTGCACAGCCCACTCCTTAAAAAGGTGCGATCAAAGCCTGCTTTGATGCGCCGCCACTCATCACATTCTTGAGATACCACGATGCTTATTTTAGAAATAGTCACCTATATCCTGGCTCTATGGCTGGGTTTATACTTGATTGGTCGCGACCCGGCCAAGCCTCAGCTACGCTATGCCGGTTTGGGATTAACCGCCTATGCGTTTAGCGTGGCAGCGATGATGCTAGCAGCCGCAGCCCCGTCCGGGACAATCGCGTTGGGGTTGACTCGATTACACTGGTCGCTGCTGTTTCTGCCGGCCATTTTTTGGTTGGGCGCGATGATTTACTTGCTGCCGGAAGAAACCGCCGCCCGCGAACGCCTTGGACGGTGGTGGCCCAGCGGCGGCTCGGTGCTGGTGGCGGTGCTGATTATCCTGAGCTTAACGACCTCGCTGATTTACCACATCACCCCCGGCGGAGCGCAGCCTGGCCCTGTCTATCCTATCTTCGTGATACTACTCGTCTTATGTCTGGGCACAACCGTTGTTCTTATTGTTCAGACCTATCGAGCTACCCCCACTAAAACTGCATTAGGGCTGCTGCTGGTGGCCGCCATCTTTTTTGGCCTGTCGGTGGGCTTGATGCTGACGCCGCTCGACTGGCTGCCGCGCAGTTGGCTGGTTTTGGGCGTCAGCCTCGATCTGGCTATTTTGGGGATTATTATCGCCGTGCTCGATGCCTTTGAAGAGGGCGAAACGCTGCTGCCCGACTTTTTCCGCTCGCTCGATGGCGCACTGCTGTTCGTCCTCATCTTCGCCGGGCCGCTGGTGGTGACGATGCTGCTGGCAACCGGCCCAACCTTGGCGATGCTGGTGCTGCTGGTGATCAACATCGGTGCCGCCATCGCCGTGCAGATTTTTGCCGATCCGCTGCAAAGTTCGCTCGATTGCCTTGCTTTTGCCGCCTTTCCCCGTCTACGCCGCGCCCGCGCCGATTTACGCAGCACCGCCAGCGTCCTGCCTCGCCTCAATGAAGCTTTGGAGCTAGAGAAAGTGGAGGAGGAGGAGTTTATCCGACTGACCCGCCGCACGCTGAGCCATTTGGGCAACCTGCCTCGCCTGGCGACCAGTCCCCTCACCCGCCTGCCTGTTATCGACAGCCGTCTGGCTGAGCGGGAAGCGCCCGATAGTACGCTCGAACGGGCCGCGGAACTCAAACGGCTGCTGGCTGAAAGCATCGCCCAGCTCAAACCGCCCAGCGAAGAGATGTTCGGCACCACGGAAGAGTGGCGGCACTACAACGCTCTCTATTTCCCTTACATCGAAGGGTTACGCCCCTACAGCCGCCGCACCGAGTACGATGATCTCGATCCGGTCACAGCTGAGGCGCTCGACTGGTTTAGAACCACCGTCCCGGAGCGGACGCTCTACAACTGGCAAAATGCCGCTGCCAAACTGGTGGCGCGGCATTTGCGGGAGAAGAATAGTGAATAGCGAATGAAGAATGGAGAAAAGGAGATTAAGAGATTGGAGACTGGAGATTGGTAAATAGTAAATGGTAATTGGTAATTCAAACAACGCATTATCAAAAATTCTCATAGGCAATCTCCAGTTACCCGTCTCCAATCTCTAGTTACCAGTTACTATTTACCAATTACCGACTTTTCCACCAGCCGTAGAATTGTAAACCGGCAATGATGGTGACCAAATCAGCCACAATGGCGATGGCCCACCAGCCGCCGGAGGTGAGAGGGAGCACATTTGTAAAGAGAATCGCTGCGCTACCCAGAACCCACAGTGCATTGACCATAATGACGGCTAGCGCAAATGAACGGTTAATTGGCTCCCGTGATGCAATCCACCATAGATCGGCGGCATACAAGAGAAAAGCAATTCCGCCGGCGACCATCATCCACGGGGCACCAACCCCCAGAAACTCGACAATGGGCCGGGCATCGGCTATAAGCAGGAGACCGCTTAGCCCCGCAGTAATGCTGTCTAGCCGCAGCGAAAAACGTAGCAAATTGGTTTGGTGAGTCGGTTGGGTTAATGTTTGGGTTGCCATAAGGTAAAAACTCCTTTGCTAAATTAAGTAGGGTTAATAGTTTGGGGAGGCTTCGGCGCAAGCCCACTCCCGCCGAAACCTCCCGCCGCTCAAAAAGTATTCAGTTGTAACCCCACTTTACAGCCCAAACCACTGCCATGTCGATGAAAAACAGTGCCAATTAGTGCCAAAACGGTCAATGAAGCGTGGATTTTATCCTTAATGGCCCGCTTTTACGGATTTATTGTAACTATCAGGCTGAGGCTAAGGCGAAGGCTAAGAAAAAAGCAAAGAAACCGAGTAGTTCCTTAAGATGGCAACGACGTAACTGACTTAGCCTACTTATACTGATGCCTATGGCCTAAATAGAGCAATTTACCCAATGTGCAACTCTTTTATAGAGAATTAGGCCAGTAAACCGTCCAAATCAAGAGGTTTACGGCCCA
>JAGRBY010000624.1 GCA_020433835.1 Anaerolineae bacterium
TGCCGCTGCCGTTATCTTCAAAGAGCGGTTTGGGCATAAAGGTGGCGCTCATACCGTTGAGGCGAGCGACTTGCTTAACGATATATTTGTACGTGATGAGTTTATCGGCCATGCGGGTCATCTTATCAAAACGCAGGTCGATTTCACACTGGCCGGCGGTACCAACTTCGTGGTGGTGAACTTCCACTTCCATGCCTACCTGCTCCATCATCAAAACCATTTGGGTTCGCACGTCTTGCAGGCTGTCGACGGGGGGGCAGGGGAAGTAGCCGCGTTTGGCTGGAATTTGGCCGCCCAGACCACCGCCGCCACTGTTCCACCAGCCTTCAGGGCTGTCGATTTGGTAAAAGCCGGTATTGGCCGAAGAGGTATAAGCTACATCATTGAACAGGAAGAATTCAGCTTCGGGCCCAAAGAAGGCCGAATCGGCGATGCCGGTTTGCTTGAGGTAAGCTTCGGCTTTTTTAGATACGTAACGTGGGTCTTTATTATAGGCCTGATGGGTGATGGGATCATAAATGTCGCAGATCAACACCAACGTAGGCACTTGGAAGAACGGATCGATAAAAGCAGATGTTGGATCGGGGATCAAGATCATATCCGACTCATTAATGGTTTGGAAGCCGCGAATGGATGAACCATCGAAGCCTAACCCTTCTTCAAATGCGCCCTCAGAGAATTCTTTGGTGGACAAACTAAAATGATGCCATACACCAAAGGGGTCAATGAAACGCATATCGACCATTTTTAGATCTTCGGACTGAATGAGATCAAATACATCTTTTACGGTTTCTGCCATTTTAAAATTTACTCCTTTGTAATAATTTAATTAAATTGTATTAAAACGGTCTCGTTACCGATTAACACCTACTTTGTGAGTTCGACTACGGATGAGTCGTTGATAATGTTGCGGCGGGCCAGGTCTTTACCGGCCCTTTGTCGCAAATCCTCTTGTTCGCGGCCAAGGTAAAGGCTGTAGCGATTTTCATTGGCCCGTTTTTCAACGGCAATGAGTCGGTCTTGGTGACGATAAAGAGGCAGCGTTGCCTTGTTATAGATAAGTTTTTCGGGGAGTGGTTCCAGTTTAGCCTCAAGTTTAGCCCAATAATCGGGCAGCAGACGGTCAGCCCGTAAATCAAAATCTTCGAATAGGCGTTTTTGCGTTATCAAAGCGCGGCTTACTTGAGAGCGTAGCTGAAATACTTCGTTGCCGTTATCTTCGCTTACTTCATATTTTTTGTCGAGGACATAGGCATAGATCGAAGCAGTTTCATCGGCAGGAAATACGGGTGTCCAAAACTCGCTATCTTTTGAGGATAGAGGACGTTTTTTTAAGTAAAAAATTGGGCGAACGAGCGCTAATGTTTTTTGATGAACACCGCGCACATGCAACTTTTCATATTCGCCGGTGCGGCCAAGGACGTGAATATCGTTAAGATACTTGCCGACACGATCGCGAACGCAGGCTAACTCAACATGGCGGGCCACCGGGCCGTTGGGGATGGTTAGCCCTAAATTTTCCTTACGACTGGTGTAAACCGGATACACTTTCAAGCTGTGGCGAGCAATGAAAACGTAGGTGGGCATCCGATTGAGATTAACCAACGTAGGGGCTACTTTATTGATGGTATTAAGAACAGATTGCGGGCTGCTTTCTTGAATGTTCAAGCCGCACAGTTCAGCGGTATAGTGGTTTTGCCCTCTAATCGGTTTAAGGTAAATGGGGACTTGGTATTGGGTTGTAAAATTGGTGGTAGTAATAGGAGCCAGTTTGATAGTGATGTGATAGGGGACAGTTTTACGGTTTGCTGCGTTGTTTTTTTCTAAAAAAGCTTCCATATTACCTTTTATCAAGATATATAGGGTACTTCTCAAAAAATAGCAGGACAAACTTCAGTTTGTCTTACATGATTTTTAGTTTGTTGAGAAGCTATGGATATCAGGCAAAAAATTAACGGTAGGTGTTGTATTACTTGCCTTGTATATACACCGATTTGGGATTGTCAATAAACCCGCGCCGAATTAAGTCATTGGCAACGCGTTGACCCACGTCTTCATCATTTTCACCGAGATAGAAACTGTAACGATCTTCAGCACTCCGATACTCCAGGGCAATGATGAGATCTCCGCACGAATACATGGGCAGCTTTATGCCTTCATAAACCATGTCGCGTGGCAGTTTGGTGAGATTACTTTTGACCCGTTCCCAATAGTCAGGCATTAAGCGGTCGGCGCGTAAGTTGAGATTGACAGTTAATCGATTGTCATTGATAAGTGCATCGGCGACTGTATGGCGTAGGTGAAAAACTTCTAATCCATGCGCTAATGGAGCTTCGTGCTTAGTACTGGCAGCATAGACATAGATGGTGTCGCTGTCGGTAGCTCGAAAGACAGGGGCCCAAAATTCGTGCTCTTTTTCTTCTAAAGCCCGCTTTTTGAGATAAAAAGCAGGCCGGATAAGAGCCAACGTTTCTTTATGAATGCCACGAACATGGAGTTTGTCGCCCCGCTCAATAGGGCCAAGTAGACCAATTTGGTGGAGGTAATCTTTTAGATAATCGCGAACCTTTGCCAACTCTACATGACGAAAAGAGATACCCTGGGGTGTAACCGCCATCACCTTATCGCCGATAGTGTACACCGGAAACAATTTGCGTGATCGGCGGGTAATAAAAACATAGGTTGGCATCCGCGACATATTTTCAAGGCTGATAAGTTTTGATTGAACCAATGGGCCTAACTCTTTAAGAGTCTCGGCCTTAATCTGCAATCCGCAGATTTCAACAATATACATCAGCCCATGGGATAAGATTACGGGTACTCGAAAGGTACGGTCCCAATCAAGCTCAGATGCCCCAATTTCAATCCGAACAAAGTAAGGAATAGTATCGCTATTTTGTTCAGTATTCCGCTCGAATGATATCTTCATAAATACTCTCTCACAGCTTGTTAAATCATGATCAAACGTGATCACTTAAACTTACTTCAACCTGGCAACTTTGGCAACTTGTTGACAAGTCTGTGAGAACAAAATAGGCTGAGAGTTGAACACGCGACTCTCAGCCTATGGCTTATCCTACATTAACACCACATACCTTTGACCAATTACTTGGCAGCGGCGGTGTTTCCCAGAGAGCCGGTGAATTCCGGATAGTTGATGGTTCCGTGCTCGGTAATGTCCAGACCTTCCAATTCTTCTTCTTCGGAAACGCGGAGGATACCGATCGCTTTAATAGCCATGAACAGAATGTAGCAGGTTACAAAAGCCCAGACCGGGATAGCAATAGAGCCAATGATTTGAGCGCTGAGGCTTTGGCCGGTTCCGAAAATACCGGTAGCCAAACCACCCCAGATACCACACACACCGTGAACGGGCCAAGCGCCAACCGGGTCATCGATGCGCAGTTTTTCAAGCAACATCATCCCAACGACAACCAAGACGCCGGCTACAAAACCGATGATGATAGCTGAAACATTGGAAACAGTATCGCAGTTGGCGGTAATCCCTACGAGACCGGCCAGCATCCCATTGAGCGCCATCCCCAGGTCGGGTTTGCCTAGAGTAAACATACCGGCTATTAGAGCCATAACGCAGCCGGCGCAAGCAGCCAGCATGGTGTTGGTTGCAATCAACATCACAGCATCGGTATTAACGGCACCGGCAAAGGCTAACTGGCTGCCGGGGTTGAAACCAAACCAACCGATTAAGAGAATGAAAACACCTAAACAAGCAAAGGTCAAGTTGTGACCGGGCATTGGGTTGGCTGTACCATCTTTGTTGAAACGACCGATACGAGGCCCTAAGACAATAGCTCCGGCCAGGCCGGCGAAACCACCAACGGCATGCACCACCAGCGAACCAGCGAAGTCATGGAAACCCAGCGCACTGAGCCAGCCGCCGCCCCACTGCCAGAAACCGCTAATCGGATAGACGAGACCGGAAATGACAATACTGTAAATAATGTAAGCCCGGAACTGCATTCGACCGGCTACTGCCCCAGAGACGATGGTAGCGGCAGTAGCGGCAAAAGCCACCTGGAAGAGCCAGTCAACTTGGGGGTTCAAACTACCGGCAACCGGGTCGGCTGCTGTCCCACCAATTCCAAAACCACCCCATGACAGAATGCCGGCTCCACCGGTAATGTCAGACCCATACATAAGACCGTAACCGATCAGGAAATACAGCAGAGCGCCAACGGCCATATCCATCAGGTTTTTGAAAAGAATATTGACCGAGTTTTTGCTAGCATTGAACCCAACTTCAACCATAGCAAAACCAGCCTGCATAAAAAGAACCAATACTGCTGCAATCATAAGGGTGATGTTGTCGAGCGCGTAAGCTACTGTGTCAGCCGTGATCTCATCCTGAGCAAAAGCGAGGCTTGAGGT
>JAGRBY010000625.1 GCA_020433835.1 Anaerolineae bacterium
ATATGAGGCCGATAGTTGCCAACCCCAGGGCGAATGTTAGCCAGTGGGTTTGCGGCAGGTACTCCACAATTTCAAACAACGTAACAAAAAAGTAAGGCGAGTTGGGAATATCGACGCGCAAAAGGTGCTTAAGCTGACCGACAAAGATCAAAATGCCGGCCCCGGCTGTTAAGCCAATAATGACCGAGTTGGAGACAAAGTTAACCAGCACCCCCAACCGGGCCAGCCCCATCACCATTCGAAAAATGCCTACAATAATGGCCATCAACGCAGCGGCAACCAAATACTCCGGCGTACCGGGCGAGGCCACCGTTAGCAGTGTTGAAAGCACCAGCAGCGAGGTAGTGTTGGTGGGGCCGGTATTCAGATGGATGGATGATCCCCACAAGGCCCCCACAATCGACGCCACGATGGCTGTGTATAATCCGGTCTGGGGCGGCAGTTCGGAAATCATCGCAAAAGCAATGGCCTGGGGCAGCGTGACCACGCCCATCGTCAAGGCCGCCACAAGGTCGGGGCGCAGGTATTCAGGCCGATAGTTTCTAAATATTTCTACGGGGCGGATAAAAAAGGCCAGGGTTTCGCCCCACCATTGGCGCGCCAGGTCTAACGAATCCGCCGGACGTACTCCTGTCATATAATCCTCCGGCGTTTAGGGTTCCTCTCTCACGAGGTATTGAAAATTAAAGTTTGAGCGAGGAATGGAGCATGCTCCGAGGTGGAGCGGTTCTGTTCCAGCCGTTCGCCTCGCAGGATGCTCACTCTGCCACGGGTTAGCTACGCTTTCCTCACGCCACAAACTCTTGCACCAGCATATTTTGCGTGGCAGCCAAGCGGTTGCCCCAGGCGTGGGCGTAGGGCTGCCAGCCGGGATAATCGACGGCCAATTGGTGGTAAGCCTGGTCGGCCTCGGTCAATTGGCGGCCCAGATGGTTCAGCAGTTCCGGCAGGAGTTCATACTGCATCGCCTGGCGGAAAAGTGTCTCCAGCATAGAATAACGGTCGCCCACGGTAGCCGGTAGTTCGAGCGCCCGGCCTATGCGGGCCAGATCGGTGCGGGTGAGAAACAGCCCGGCTTCACAGGGGCGCAATAACTGCTTGATCAGGTGCCGAAAGGGCGAGCCGCCGTCGCGCTTTTTCATATCAGCCGCGTCGTCAACCAGCATCGTCTCATCGGTGCCGCGATAAACGGGCGGCGGGGGAAGGTTGGGAAAAAGGGTGTCGGGATTGGGGAGCGGAGTTTCCGGCAGGGTAGTTAAAAGCAAATCGAGGGTGAAGTCAGCCAGCGCCGCATAAAATGGATGTGGCTTTAAGCGTTGAAGCTGTAACACAAAGGGTGCAACCCACAGAGCCAAATGGCGGGTGTGAAGTTGGTGAGCCGAGGCCATCGACCCTCTATCGAGCCAGTCGGCCAGGGCCAGTAACTCCAGGCCAAGATGGTCCGGTGCGCCGGTGCGAATGCCCGCCGGGATGTGCCATCCGCCCTGCCAGTAGAGCTGCGCGACACGGTCGGTAGCCGGAGACATCAGCATAACCGAGGGATCGATGAAGATGCTTTCGTAGGGTGGCAAATTAAAGCCGAACAACCGCTGGTATTCAACGGCCAAATCGGTTACGTGCTGCTTCTCTAAGCCCGGTAAAGTTTGGGCCAGTTCGGGCAGCGCATGGAGAAGTTCGATGTCTTCGGCTGATGCTTCTTTTAGCCAAAAGCGACCCAGGATGCGGTAGGCCGGGGCGATGAGTTGATTGTGTAACAAACTTGAAGCTCCTTTGAAAATAACCCCTCACCCCCAACCCCTATCCCTTAGGGAGAGGGGAGTCGCGTTAGCGACGGGGTGAGGGCTAAAAGATTTTCATTGTCGGTGTCGTCTCAAGCGAGACGATTCGACTCCTTATAACGTATGCACTGGGGGATAAGACGATTGGGAGAATTACCTTTACGGTATCTCCGCATCCCCCAATCGCTTATCCCCACATAGAAAGGAAGGAGGTGGATAGCGCTAGTGAGTTTACTTATGCGCCGTTGCGCTCAAGCGGCAGTCCGGCAGCGGCCCAGCCGCTATAGCCGTCTTTCATCTTAATCACGTTGGCGATGCCCTTGGCCTGCAACACGCTGGCGGCAATAGCCGAGCGGTTGCTGGTGCGGCAGTGAACAACAACCGGCTTATCAGTTGGCACTTCGTTGACGCGGTTGGGCAGGTAGCCGAGCATAATATGCTGGGCCTGGGGCAGGTGGCCTTCAAGCCATTCGCTGGTGCCGCGCACGTCCAGCACGGTAACGTCGCCGTTCTTTATTTGCTGGGCCACTTCGTCCGACGTGGTAGAAGCGTAGCTTTGCAGCTCTTCCGGCCATTGCTCAACGGCTTCCGGCGTAACATACCCATCGAATTTATCTAAGCCAATATAGGCCAGGTCGCGCACCGCCTGGTAGGCGGCGTCTTGGGTAGCGATGAGATAGAAAGGCTGGTCATAGCTCAGCATCCAGCCGGCCCAGTTGGTGAAGGAGTTATCTTCGGGAATATTGATGGTGCCCAGAATATGTCCGGCTGCAGAATTTTTTTTTTTTTTTTTATCGACCACCATCGCCCCGGCATCGAGCTTTTCTTTGAGCTGTTCCAGATCAAGCCGTTCTGGTTCGGGCAGTTCATCGAGTACGTCGCGGTCAACTTTGTTCAATTTCTTCATCATCGCAAAGTAGAACGGTGGTTCGGGCTGGCCGTCTAGCAGCGCCTTCACAAATTGATCTTCGTCCTCGTAAGACATGGCTGTGTTAAACAGTTTTTCGTAACCAACGGTACTGGACGGAATAGCACCCAACGCTTTACCACAGGCGCTACCGGCACCGTGCGCCGGCCAGACCTGCATATAATCGGGCAGTTGCTTAAAGCGTTGGATCGACTTGTACATCTGGCGCGCGCCCGGCTCAGAGGTGCCTTTGATGCCGGCAGCTTCTTCGAGCAAATCGGGCCGGCCAATGTCGCCGACAAAAACAAAGTCGCCGGTGAAGATACCAATCGGCTTGTTGGCTCCGGCCGAGTCGGTAATAATGAACGAAATGTGTTCCGGCGTATGGCCGGGGGAGTGCATGACTTCAAAGATGATGTTGCCGACTTTGAAGGTGTCGCCATCCTTAACCAATTGGATGTCGAACCGGGGGGAAAACTCATATTTCCAGTTTTCGTCGCCTTCATCAGAAAGGTAAAGCTTAGCGCCGGTTTGTTGGGCCAGTTCGCGTGCGCCGGACAAAAAATCGGCGTGAATGTGGGTTTCGGCTGCGCCGACGATTTTCATATCGTTTTCGGCGGCCATCTCCAGGTAAGGGCGGGTATCACGGGCCGGATCAATAACAAGGGCCTCCCCGGTGGCCTGGCAACCCACCATATATGAAGCGTGGGCTAATTTATCGTCATAAAAATATTTAAGTAGCATCTTGCATTCTCCTTAATCGTCTGAATTGTTATGAGCAAGCCTTTGATAATACAACTATACCGCACCTCTATAAGTCCGGTATAAGGGGTATGTAAGAGCTTTGTAAAGCTGGTGCTCCTTGTTCGGTGTAATTGCTTTGACCAGTTTGATAACAAAAATCAAGCATTTAATTGAGGGCGACCCTGTTGTCTCTAAAGACCCGTGCTGAGAGAGCGAAGCCCTTGTGGGCCAGGAAATCGTCCGATAAGGGCGCTTTAGCGTCCTTTGCTCTTTCAGCGCGATGGCTTGAGCCTCGCGTGCTTTGATTAAACCGACTTTTCCTCAACCGGCGCTTCGGTTTTTTCCTCATTGAGATAAAACATGCTGATGT
This sequence comes from Anaerolineae bacterium, assembly GCA_020433835.1. The sequence goes on from JAGRBY010000625.1 coordinate 3,800, forward strand.
GCGGCTTGAGCGGGCGTTTGAGCCACAGCGGACGGCGTAGACCGTTGGGGCCGGGGGCCGGTTTGGTCATCGCCAGCCATTGCCGGTAGACGGCCATCGATTTGTTGGTATCGACGCGAATATCGCCGTTGCGATCTTGCGGCCCGGCTTTGCTGACCTGCATTGCCTTCTGATGCCAACAATGCATCCCGCTAATTGGATCGGGATGGACGGCGTGGGTAATGTTTTGATGCACGCCAACATCTTCCCACCAAATGCGGGATGTGTCCGGGTCATCCGACTCGAAAGCGGCGGCACCATGCAGTTTGCGTAGTGAAAACTCGCCGTCCGGTGTTTCGTCGATTTCCACCAGGGATGACGTGCCTCGATTGAGGCCGATATTTTCTTGCAGCCGCCAGCGCCCCAAATGATGGCTCATAGCGATGACGCCGGGCTTGATGCCTTCGGTAACCCAGACCTTGGACACAAAATAGCCGATTTCGGTCTCGACCTTGATCAAATCGTTGCTGTGGACGCCGATGCGCCGCGCATCTTCGGGGTGCATCCAAACCGGGTTGCGGTGGCTGATTTCATACAGCCATTTGG
>JAGRBY010000626.1 GCA_020433835.1 Anaerolineae bacterium
AATGTGCGACCATATCGGCGTGGTCGAAAAAGGACAGTTACTCTACAACGGGCCGGTTCAGCGCCTTAACCGCCAACTGCACAGCCAGCGCCAAATCCGCCTGCGCTCCCTATCGCCCGACGAAGCCGTCGAAACCGCCCTGGCCGACTATCCCGGCATCGCCGACGCCGAACCCAACAAAAACAGCTGGGAAATCGGCCTCACCGGCGACGACGAAAGCGTAGCCGGCTTACTAACCCACCTTATCAACCACAACATCCGCATCACCCACTTCACCGAAACCACCAGCGACCTCGAGTCCGTCTTCCTACAAATTACAACAGGAGTGGTCGAATGATGAAATTGCCCACCCCAACCCTCAACCCCATCATCGTCAAAGAATTCCGCTCCCGCATGCGCGGCTGGCGAGCCTTTGCCATTTTAACCTTTTACCTGGTCTTCCTGGCCCTCTTCAGCTACGGCATCTACCGGCTTATGCTGCTTTTTCCATCCTACGGCGTACCGCTCAGCCCCTTGATTGGCCAATCGCTCTTTGCCGCCATTGCCAACCTCAGCCTGATCTTTGTCGCCTTTCTGATGCCGGCTCTAACCGCTACCGCCATCAGCTCTGAAAAAGAAAAGCTGACGCTCGAAATGCTGCAAGCCACCCCGCTCTCGCCGCAATCGATACTCTTCGGCAAGCTGGTGGCCTCGGCGGGTTACATCTTTTTGTTGCTCTTCGCGGCCATCCCCTTAGCCAGTCTCATCTTTACCTTTGGCGGCGTAACCGTTATGGATTTACTACTGGCCGGGCTTGTCATTCTGGCAACCGCCATCACCTACGGCATGATCGGTCTTTTCTTCTCGGCCTGGCGTAAACGCACTATCCAGGCCTTGGTACTCACCTATCTGTCAATCTTACTGATGATCGGTGGCACCTACGTCATCTACATCTTTTGGGGCGTCATTATCCGCGACGCGCCACCGCGCCAGGTGCTCATGTTCAATCCGTTTAGCGCCCTGGCCTCCGTCATCGCCACCCAAAACTTACAGAACAGCCCGATGGGACTGTTCGCGCTGCTGGCCGGCTGGGGGCCGTGGGCCTTCGACGGCACGGTTGATTTAGAAGATTTCCGCCCGCTGTGGCATTATACGCTGGCCTTTTATACCGGCCTGAGCCTGGTGCTCTACTTCCTGGCAACCCGCTTTGTAAAACCCATTCGCCCCTGGCGCATGAGTTGGCAAAGCGTGGGCCTCGTGATAATTATCGCCATCCTGTATGTAATTACGAGTATGGCTATGTTCTACCCCGACGTTAGGGCCGAAATCGCCATCCGTCAGGGTACGCCCACGCCGGTTCCCGCAATACCGCCGCGCGTACTCGACTCCCGCATCGAGTTTTCACGAGACAGTATCGAAGCCGAACCAACCGAGGAACCTACGGCTGAACCGGAGGAGCCGTAGAGAAGGAGATTGGAGACTGGAGATTAGAGATCGGGAGATATGGAGATTATAAGCGCCACCATAATCTGGCGGAGCCGAGTGGTTAGCGGGGACGCAAATCTCCCCACTGGGGGTAGTCCCCTCAGCACGGGCCTAAAAACCCGTTCTGAGAAAGCGAAGCCTATTCGGGCCAGGATTTCGCCGTCTGAGGGTGCTTTAGCGTCCTTCGCCCTTTTAGCGCGACGGCTTTAACCTCGCGCTCTTTGGCTCAGACCAGGGCGCTTTAGCGTCCTTCGCCCTTTTAGCGCGATGGCTTTAGCCTCGCGCTCTTTGGCCTCCGCATTTCAGTTTAGATCAAGGGTAAATAGTAAAGGGTAGGTGTTTATTTAATCTCCAGTCTCCAATTACCAATTACCAATTACCCGACAGACTTGCGTGAGTTAATTAATTCCTTAGTACTGGGCTATGGCTGAATGTCCATAACCATCGCCAAAAATTTGACCAATGCAAACACCACCAACACCACCCCCAACCGAAAACGCCCAACCGCTCCAGCGCCGCCTAAACACGATGGGCCACTACCTGCGCCTGCGCGATGGCTGGCGACTGACCGCGCAAACGTTGTGGCTGGCCGTACTGGCGGCAGTACTGATCGAACTGACCGCACGCATCTGGCCCCTATCCGAGCGCCACTGGTGGGCGCTGCTGCCGCTGGGGTTGTGGCTGGTAGGCATAACTTTGTACACCCTGCTGCGACCGCTGCCCCTCTACCGTATCGCCCGCCGTCTCGACCACGAGCTTCATCTAAAAGACCGGCTGGCGACAGCCCTTGAACTGCACGCGTTACCACAGCCCGATCCGCTGGCCTTTTACTCGCGCCAATGGGCCGATGCTGTAACCATAGCGCAACAGCTTAAACCGGGCGCGTTAAACTGGCAAGTGTCTACCCGAAAACTATGGTGGGCAGCGGGCCTACTTGTAGTGGCACTAGCTCTCATCTTTTTTCCCAACCCGATGGACGACATCCTGCGCCAACGCGCCGCCATCCAAGAAGTCGCCGAAGAACAAGCCGAAGCCATCCGCGCCGCCCGCGACGAACTGGAAACCCAAACCGATCCTACCTCGGCAGAACGCGCTCAAGCCCTCCGTGAATTGGAGCGCCTGATGAACGCGTTGGCCGCCAACCCCGGCGATCTCGAACAGGCGCTGGCCGATTTAACCAGAGCGCAGGCCGAACTGCGAGAACTCCAATCGCCCACCGCCGGAGCCGAACGCAGCGCCCTCGATCAGCTGGCCGCCCAACTCACCGCCCTCTCGCAAGGCGAGTCCCAAGCCTCGACGAACGCTGCTGCCGCCGCCGGGCAAGCGCTCAATGCCTTAGCCTCATCGCTCCCCAGCCGCGATGCCGCTGCCCAGACCGAACTGGCCGCATCGCTCGAAGCGTTGGCCGCCCAGGCCGCCGCCACCGACGCCGAACTGGCCGAAAGTTTGGTCGAGTTAGCCAACGCCGTGCGCGACGGTAACGTCGGCGAGGCGCTGCAAGCTGCCGGAGCCGCTCAGGGTGCCCTGGCCCAGGCCGATCAAAATGCCGAACTGCAAGATGCCCTGGCTCAGGCCCAGACGGCTTTAAATGAAAGCCGCCAACAATTAGCCCAGGCCGGACAGAGTCAGGGCCAGGCGCAAGCGCAAGCGCAGGGCCAAGGGCAGGGCCAAAATCAAGGTCAGGGCCAAGGGCAGGGGCCAGGTCAAGGCCAAGGGCCAGGCCAGGGCCAGGGCCAAGGCCAAAATCCGGGGCCAGGCCAGGGCCAGCCCGGCAGCGGGGGCGGCACCACCGCCAATCAACTGCCGGGCGCGACCCGCTCCGGGCGAGCCGGCGATCCCTCTCAGCCGAATCGTGCGGCGGGCGTGGGTCAGCTTGACCCGGTCTATGCGCCGAGTAACAGCCCGCACATCGGGAGCAATCCCGATTTCGTGGCCGGTCAGGAAACCGATCAGGGCCAAACCATCGTCCGCGAAGAGCAGTCGCCGCAGGGTAACGCCAACCCTGCGCTGGTGCCGTATCGCGATGTTTATCAGGACTACGCCAGCGCCGCCGCCGAGAGTATGGATCGCGAGCGCATCCCCACCGAATGGCAAGAAGTCGTCAAAGAATATTTTTCAGAGTTAGAGCCGGAGTAACGATGTCGAACGCTACCTTTACCATCGAAAATTTTAGAACCGCCGCCGCAGCTATCGAGTCGGCGGTGGGCGAAGTGATTGTCGGCCAGCAGTCGCTGGTGCGCCATACGCTCATCACGCTGCTGGCCGGCGGCAACGCGCTGCTGGAAGGGGTGCCCGGCCTGGGCAAAACGGTGCTGGTGCGCACCCTGGCCCAAATCATCGATTGTGATTTCAGCCGTATCCAATTTACCCCCGACCTGATGCCTGCCGATATCGTCGGTACCAACATCATCGCTGAGGATGACCAGGGTCGCCGCGCCTTTCGCTTCGAGGCTGGGCCTATCTTCGCCAACTTAGTGCTGGCCGATGAGATCAACCGAGCCACCCCCAAAACCCAATCGGCTATGCTGGAGGCGATGCAGGAACAGAGCGTCACCATCTCGCGCACCACGCACCGCATCCCGGCTCCCTTTTTTGTGTTGGCCACCCAAAACCCGCTGGAGATGGACGGCACCTACCCGCTGCCGGAAGCCCAACTCGACCGCTTCTTCTTCAAGCTCAACGTGCCCTATCCCACCGTCGAAGAGATGGTCACCATCGCCGACCGCACCACCGGCCAGGCCATCGATCACCTTGGCCCGGTCGCCGACGCCGAAATGATTATATCCATGCAACAAGTTGCCCGCGCCGTGCCCATAGCCCAGCACGTTACCCTGGCCGCCGCCCGGCTCACCCGCGCCACCCATCCCAACGATGCCAACGCGCCGGACGATGTGCGCCGCTACGTGC
>JAGRBY010000627.1 GCA_020433835.1 Anaerolineae bacterium
TAGCTAATTCGGCCTGTTCTGTATTTACAACTGTTAAGTTGAAATCTTCTTGCAATAAGTTGATTAGCCAGTTAATGACACTTTGTGAGGGGCACACCAGATCTTCAAGCATCGCTTCAATACGTTCCTGAATAATGTCCTCGCGGATTAATCGCTGAGACTTACATGCGGGTAGTTTGCGCTGACAAGAGCCGTAATAACGTCCTTTTTGTAGTTGCCATGTAATCGTCTTATTACAGTGTGAACACGTGACCATCCCTTTAAATAGTGGGTTATGCTTTTTGTATATAGAAGGCCTTTTAGCAGATATTTTTTTCTGAACATCAAAGAATAATTTATCCGAGATCAGTCGCTCTTGTTTGCCCGGGTAGTCTTGGCCGTTGTGCCTATTGATACCAATATAAAATGGATTCTTTAATATCCTGTGTACTGCGCTTTTAGAAAATGGACGGCCATGTTTTGTCACAATTCCATACGATGTCATCAGATCCCTTAGGCTTGAGAGCGTGTGGCGCGGCTCTAGGGCCAAATGAAATATTTTCTGCATCGACTTAGCAGTCTGTGGATTTGGTACATGGATACGTTTACCATCCTGGGTAATTGTGTGGTAGCCAGGCGGAGGTGGAGACGGTAGCCAGCCTTGAGCAAGTTTTTCAGCCCAGCCCTTCATCGATTCCTCGCGCAAGTTATCAATATAGTTCTTTGCCATCACAACTCGAATACCCCAGTTCAGCCATTCTTGTGAGCGCGAATTTTTATGCATCACTAAAGAATCTTTCACGAAGTGAACTTTACGGTTTTCGTCCGCAAGCAACCAATCATGTGTTTCGACGGCATCATGTAAATTACGAACGTGTCGATCAACTTTCTCAACGACAAGATTTTTGATCTTGTTTTCAGCTATAAACTGCATAGCATCTTTAAACGTTTTTCTCTGTTCGGACTTAGATGCTGATTCGGCAATCTTATATATCTTGCGAGTATTAAGTCTGTTGTTTACACAGTACAGTTTAAGGAGTTTAACTTGCGACTCTAATGAATAGCCCTCGTCTTCCTGTCCTTTACTAGACACCCTGGCTAGAATTACAGCGTTATTATGAGGCTGATTCATGAGTTATCCTTGCTAATCTTTTATCACGCGCCAAGCATTCATACAGGGCGATGAGCTGTACACTTATTTCTTCTGCATCCTTGTAGGATATCTCCTGATTCAGATCAGTTTCTAGGATAAATTTGAGTTTATTGATTTTTTCTTCACTAGGTACATAAAAGTCGGTAGGAGAATTATTATTTCTCAATTTGTCATTCTGTATATTCACGTTAGTACCCTCCAAACTAAAAAACACACCGTGAGATTGGTGCGTCAACAATTCGACTAACTAGAGTTTACTTATCCCAGGGTCTGCCTGGTTTTGGTCGTTCTTTTAATTCTTGTTCTACAAGCGACTTGAGTTCTTTATCTCCGGCGCTAGCAAGGAGCTTCAGAACTAATTCACTCAGTGTTTTGCCATTAGCCTTAGCTACGGCTTTAGCACGGTCTTTGACCGCTTCGGAAACCTTAACTTGCATGTTTACTATCTTTCTGGACATTAGCCCTATTTTAACGCATAGTGTAGTTTTTTTCTATTGACCACAATTATCACAAGTGATTCTATGTTCGACAATTGCTATCAACGAATCATCTGCCTCAGCATCAATATTGTCCGCAAGATCATAATATAAACAGGCACATACTGCTTCTAATGCTTGTTTTTCCAAGAGTTCTCTATCAATCATAAATACCCCCGTATTCTACCCTGAATTAGCCGATTTGTTAACGTTCAATCTCTATATAAATAGTATTACTATTTAAAATAAAAAGCAATACTAATTATGCTAATTTCACAGTAATATTTACCCCATAAGGATATGGGGTAAATTAATAGCTCATAACAGATGTAAATTAATAGTATTTACTTTATCTCTCTATATACTAAAGTATAGAGAAGGAGAATATATAAGTGGCGGAGACAGCACAGCTTACCAAACAACAGCAACGCCTATTAAAACTTGTCTATAAATTCAGATTCATAACTGCACCATTACTATCTAAACTATTATCGATTAGACATGACACAGCCTTCAATGCATTACAGTCCTTATATAAACTAGAGTTACTAGAACGAAGGTACGAACAATCATGGAGAATAGATAGAAGACCTGCATATTACTATCTGAGTAAAAAAGGCGTCACCACAGTTAAAAAGCTTCTTGAACTTAAAGACGGGGGCGTAAATTCCTTATATCATGATGCAAAAGCAAGCCCTGAATTCATCCAAGGCTGTTTCAATAACCTTGCTTGCTATATTGCTATTAAACAAGATCTGCCAGCTGAAACCTCTATTCGCACCAAAACAGAAATCAATCGCTTTAAAATTTTCCCCAAAACCCGACCCGATCTATACGTCAAAACATCGGACGGACAAGAAGCATTTATTATTATTACTCCAAACAAACTTCCATACTTTGTGAACAAAAGGCGAGATGAATATCTAGAACACAGTGAAGATGAAGGTTGGAACGGAAAGTATCCGGTCATTGCGTTTGTATTAAAAGATACTAGGGCTAAACTTGGTTTTCTCTATAAAGCTCATGAAAAACTTGAGGAGATGGGGTTTGAGCAAAACGACGTTTCTATAGTAGCTACAGATATTAACCAATTACTCAGTGAGGGCAATCCTGGCTGGGCCAGTGTGTACAATCCGACGAAATACATTAGACTTTTTTGATATAATACGACTATGCACAAGCTTACTTTTACTCTTCTTGTCTTAGCTGCAGCGATCAATGCCGGCTTAGCTCTCAGAGGAAACAGCCTCAACCTAATTGCATTCATTTTGTTAATTATGGCCGCTTTCGCTACTTATAAAAGCAAGTCAAAGCAAAAGTAAAGCCTTTTATCGTCCTGCTCGGGACTGACACCTATTGTCGGCTACACTCGATAACCTCGACCCAGTCAATGCGGTAGAACGCTGTACTAAGCAGATCTGACCACATACTAGCGTCACCAGCTTCTTCATCGAGCTGCTCACGTAATTGTTCCTGCAGCCATTCAGCGCAGGTGTAGTCGCTATCTGAAACTTTAAGCGCTTCAAGCAGTAGATAGTAGCTTGCCTGGTCATTGTTGAGCCAGAGACTAGCTACCCACGTTTCACAGTTACTCCACCCGTTATATTTGTTTGCTTCTGGCATTTTGCCCTCCTTTACTTTTTGTAACGGAGGTTCAAGCACAAGGCCGCATGGCAAAACTGTCAAGGTGGAGACTTGTACTACCTTGATAGATTTGCTCGGTCTGTACAATACGAGACCTACGGAAAGTAAAGCTACTATATAAAGTAGTTACCAAAGATAAATGATCCTATAGCGATAATTGCCCAGATAAAACCTGTTGGAATCCGATTTATTTTACTTGAGTTACTATATTGAGCAATGCTTATAATAAAAAACACAAAGACCGTGAAGAGGATATACGCTATAAGTGCAACTATAGATATCTTCCAGCCTAAAAGTAGCCCTACTATCGCACCTAACTTGACGTCACCCCCACCAATCCATTTACCAGATGATATCTGAAATAATAGATACGGCACCCCTCCGAGCAGTAAGCCGCCAAGTATAGAACTGAGTATACTTTCACCCGCAGACCCAGAGTTGGCTTGTGCTGCTAGTGCTGCACCTGTCAAGACGTAAAATACTACACTATACAATAAGGGCTTTAACATTTTGTCGGGTAAAAGCATAAATATCATGTTTGTAACCGCCAATGAGACAAGACTTCCACAAACGTAGATCCAAAGAATAAATAACAGCCAGTTATCGAAACCATCTATTGTTACCGGCCAGAAAGCATATGATAGACCGGCAGCCAGAAGTAGAATAACTTCAGGTACAAAGAGATATGATTCAGTTTTTTTATTAGCTCCAAAACGAACAAACGGATAAGTAGAAATCATTCGGTTATTGTTCGTATTCGACATACCCGTATTATACAGCTTTTGTGTATAATCAAGCATAAAGAGGTTTGTGTTTCTTGCGAGAGGACGTGAACCTCTTTTTTGATTTAGTATTATTAATTACGTTCTATATAGTCCTTATACCTCAGTGTGGACTTTCTGCTTTTTCTAATTTTTGTATTTTTTCTACCAGACTCTTTATATTTTTGCGTTAAGCCCACTAGCTTCCATCTGGTTTTTGTTCCAAGGGTTAGTTTGTTCCTATTCATCTGTAAGCCCAGTATTTCAAATCCTCGTTTTGCAATAAATTCTCCATTTATATCAAAAGTGTCGCCAGTGTGATTAATGATTTTAGTTTTTGAGTCATTCAGTGCTAAT
>JAGRBY010000628.1 GCA_020433835.1 Anaerolineae bacterium
GCTTTTTTCTTTGGCGAGACAAAAAATGCATGGTATTCAACCGCTCTCATTTCGCTATTTTTTGGCCATGGTATTGTACTATTTGATTTATGTCATGATGATGTTTTAATAAATCCTGATAAGAAAAAAGATTTGATGCTCCGATTGGATTACATAGCAAGTAGAACTCTTATGCTTGCCTCCAGGTATTCCAGCAGAAATGAGAGAAATCAGGATTGGGCCAACAGACACTTCAAAGAAATGGAGTTGTATGTTCGAGAGAGAGAACGCTGGATAATTGCCCCCGTAGCAAGTACGCTTGAGAACTTACGATCAGACTTTTATGAAATATCTCAGATTTACATAATTGGAAATTATGGCGATTTTTCGTGGCAAGATTTATATGTAGCTACAGATATAATAACCTTTAGATGGTATCAACGTCTTATCAAAGGGATACCTCGTCTTGTGGGTATTATGCTTCCGTTGCTTTTGATGGGGCTTTACTTATGGCAACCCGGTTTATTTCCTGCCATACAAATCGATGCGAATGTTGTCACACTATTATTTATGGCTTGGCTTTTGTTAGCAATTGACGCAACATTAAATTTAGGTATCGTAACTGGACTAGCAAATTTGGCTAAAGGGCTTAAAGATTTAGCGTAGTAAATTTATGAAGAAGATAAAAGGCTGTATAACAAAAAAAATTCAGGGGACGCCAAAAGCTGGGTTTAATTTTAGGTTGTCGTATGGTTCATAGTAACTTTTAGGCATAGGTTCGGAGCGCGCCCCTGATTTTTAGTCGTTATACCGCTTCGTTAAATAGACCAAAGATCAAGTGAAAAGAATTCTCTTGGAAATCAAATGAACTTGAATAATGTAGTTGAACGTATTAAGCAACTTCCAGAGGCTTATGTAGATTGTAATTTTGGTCAAGGCCGTGATACAGTTCTCAAACAACTTGAGGAACGTAGTGGAGAAAATGAAGAATATTCTGTAGATTTAGACATTGAGAGTGCGAAAAACTCAATCCAAGAATTAATTGAAAGATTTGCCCCCTACGAAATTCCGGGTGACTACATCTCGTTCTTAGAAGTGTATGGTGGACTGGCTATCGACAGCGATAACTCCTACTTCTCTATCCTTGGGACGGGGCCAATGGTCGAAGACTGGTATGGTTCAATCGATGGGCACAATGTATTTTGGGAGCTTGAGAAACAAGGGTTTCTTACTCTTGGTTCATTAAATTTTAGGCGAAATCATCAACATAAATTTCAATATTTGAGTTTCTTTCTGGATTTGGCCGCTATTGTTCAAAAAGATTGTGTAATAGGTGTTGGCCCTTGGGGTGCAAAAACATTGACACCCATCGACATCATCCCAGAAATGAATAGGTATTCCGATAAATGGCGAATATTTGCCAATTCATTTACTGAATGGCTGGCTCAAGCAGCCGAAACAGATGGAGGATTTGGGTTTTAGAATGTGTAATAAGTTCTTTTTGATTGCGGGGGGGGCGGTATAACAATGCAGGTTCTTTGGTAGTATCCGTATGAACCCCAAGATGTAGTGGTATTCACAAATAAGACAAAATCTGTTAAACTGCTAGCTTTGATCAAAACCACAAAACAAGAGGTTAGCTACCAGATGTTTTCAAAAGTATCAATTCCCCTGGATATACCCGATGTGCAAGTGTTGGACGTTAAGACAAACAAAAGAGGGGATTATGTAATAAGCCTCAAAAGTACCTTAGAGAGCGCTACCTGTCATCGATGCGGTCGAGAAATTAGCAAGTTTCATAGCTATGATCGAGCGATCACCTTGCGCCATCTGCCCATATTGGGGCATCAAGTCTACCTTCGCTTGCGACCCAAACGGTATGAATGCCCCGCCTGTTCGAATAAAACGCATCGAAAAATCAGCACGCAACAACTATCGTGGTATCGGGCCAAAAGTCCCCATACCAAAGCCTATGAGGAACAAGTGTTGTTGCAGTTGGTCAATAGCACCATTCAAGATGTAGCCCTCAAAGAAAAGCTGGGGTACGAAGCTGTGGTTGGGATTATCAATCGGCATGTGAGCACCCAGGTTGCTTGGTTTGAGTTTGAGCGGCTGGAGGTGGTCGGGTTGGATGAGATAGCTTTGAAAAAAGGACACAGTGATTATGTGGTCATTGTCACCGCCCGGCTCAAAGATGGTCCGGTGAAAGTGTTGGCCGTCTTGCCCAACCGGGAAAAAGCAACCGTCAAAGCCTTTCTGTCGCGTATTCCCACTCGTCTGCAACGCACCATCCACACGGTTTGCACCGATATGTGGCAAGCCTACATCAATGCAGTCAAAGAAGTTCTGGGCGAGGCCGTAGTTGTGGTTGACCGCTATCACGTCGCCAAGAAATATCGAGACTGTGCTGACAAGTTACGCAAACAGGAATTGAAACGGCTCAAAAGCGAGTTGTCCGACGAGGAATACAAGACCATCAAAGGGGCCATGTGGCCGTTCAGAAAGAACAAGGCTGATTTGAACCCCAAAGAGGCCGAGTTACTTGACCGTCTATTCGATTTGGCTCCCTCCTTGAAATTAGCTTATGATTTCCGGGAAAAACTGACCGCCATCTTCGAGAAAGATCTGACCAAAACCCTGGCCACTCAAGCCATCAAACAGTGGCGTCAGGAAGTCGAAACCAGTCAATTGACCTGTTTTGACCCCTTCCTAACCACCTTGGATACCTATCTGGATGAAATTACCAACTACTTCTGGCATCGAGATAACAGCGGTTTTGTGGAGGGTCTCAATAACAAGATCAAAGTGCTCAAGCGGCGTTGTTATGGGTTGCTCAATCTTGATCATCTCTTTCAACGCCTTTTCCTTGATCTTGAAGGCTATGCTCTTTTCGCCTGATTTTCCCGTCCCCCACTATATCTTGGGGGGCACACGGATATTCTGGATGAACCACAGTGCAAATCAAGCTGACGCCTAAAGCTGCATTTTATTGGGGTTGGTTTCGCCTGTGGAGTCGCCTTTGATTGCGGGGTATTTTGCTAACCCGGCGCAGCTTATTTGCGGGCGTTAGGCTGTTGAAAACACATATGTATTGCTTCAAGGCCCAAGATGAGATTATGATTTGTAACCTGCAACGTATCGGGTTACAATATGATTATGATCAAAAACTTCAAACATAAAGGTTTGGAAAAGTTCTTCTTAACCGGCTCCAAAGCAGGCATTCAAGCAGAACATGCGAGAAAACTGCAACTCATTTTAGGTAGACTGAACGCTTCAACCAACCCCCGCGATATGAATTTGCCCGGTCTCTATTTGCACGAGTTGAAAGGTGATAGGCAAGGAAGTTGGTCTGTTCGTGTAAGTGGCAATTGGCGGGTGACATTCGAATTTGATCAGACAGATGCCATAACGGTTAATTATGAAGATTACCATTGAGGGAATTGAAATGATGGAAATGTTTAATCCTCCCCATCCCGGAGAAATAATAAAAGAACTATGTTTAGAACCGTTGGGTCTGACGGTGACCAGAGCCGCAGAAGCGTTGGGAGTGAGTCGCAAAACACTGTCAGCTATAGTGAATAGACAAGCGGGAATTAGTCCAGAAATGGCAATCCGACTTTCAATGGCCTTTGATACTTCGGCTGAAAGCTGGCTCAACCAGCAAGCGCAGTATGATTTGTGGTTGGTGCGACAAAGTCAACCAGACTTCAAAGTAGAACGACTGCAAGCGGCTTAACATCCCATCACCCTATGCAGCGGAGATGTTTTGCCAAACAGCCAAAGTAGTCGGCGGGGTACAGCCTAACAACGGCGTCAAGCTGACTGCCTACAGCCCCGATTCATAACCGTATCTTGCCAGCCCAAGCTTTGGTAACTGTGCCACACTTTGCTGGCCCGGCAGCAGCTTACGCCGGAGGCGTTTCAAGAAAAATCATGATTTTGTCTTTGAACATACCGGATGCCATTGGCTTGCAAGTGCAACACATTTGGGCGGTCATCCTCTACTACCTTATCGGGGGCGTGTAGTTATTGGTATAAAATCCGATAGTGTAAGATTTTATGATTATGGGCTTCAACTGTTACACTCAGTACTATTGAATCAGATACAAGGTGCTGCGGATACGAGGCATATAACTACAAGTTCCTTTGGTACAGTTTATAAGCCTCAAGATTCGAGTTTTGGCACAACATCTTCAACTCAGCATATTGATATGCATCCTGATACACTAAAACTCGCTCTATTGGTTAAAGGGGAAAAGTGTTTAGTGGAGTTTGATATGAGACCGTATGACCCGCTTGATTTTCTTGACACCTTTAATAAAACGAGATTGGGTTAACCCATAGGGAAGTTTGAGCAATCTGAAAATGAGGTTTGCAGTTG
>JAGRBY010000629.1 GCA_020433835.1 Anaerolineae bacterium
CGGGTGTTCTGGGTAATGGTCGTATCGTGATAATCTACTTCGTGCGTTTCTTCGTCATAGACCACGTTCTCCAAGACCGTGCCGAAGCGAATAGCCCCGAAAATCTCCGGCTCTTTTTCAGCCGAAAGATCGATGGCCTTAGCATAGCAGCCGCCTTCGATGTTGAAGACGCCGTCATCCGTCCAGCAGTGCTCGTCATCGCCAATCAGTTGACGGCGCTGGTCAGCAGAGAGGGTGGTCTTGCCCGTGCCGGACAAGCCAAAGAAGAGCGACACATCGCCGTCCTCCCCTTCATTAGCCGAGCAGTGCATCGAGAGAATGCCCCGTTCCGGCATAATGTAGTTCATTACCGTGAAGATACCCTTTTTCATCTCACCGGCATATTCCGTACCGAGGATGATAAACTCGCCCTTTTCAAAGGAAAGATCGACGCTGGTTTTGGAGGTCATCCCCGTTGTATAACGGTTGGCCGGGAACTGCCCGGCATTGAAGACCACATAGTCAGGGTCGCCAAACTCGGCCAGTTGCTCGTCAGTGGGGCGAATGAGCATGTTCCACATAAATAGGGCGTGGTAAGGCCGGGTGCAGATGATACGCACCTTGATCCGTGCTTTAGGATCCCAGCCGGCATAGCCATCAACAACATAGAGCCGGCCAAGCGTATTTAAGTAATCGATGGCGCGTTCGCGATTGATCTCAAACGTATTCTCATCGATCGCTATGTTGATCTTCCCCCACCAGATATTATCTTTTGAGGCCGGATTTTCAACGATACGCTTTTCTGATGGGCTGCGGCCCGTTTTCGCCCCAGAGCGAACCATAATCGCCCCCGAGTCCGCAATGGCGGCTTCGGGTTCATAGGCAAGCGCCTCTTGATAGAGAACCGGCGGTCTGGCATTACGAATAATAGTAGCAACGTCAATACCGTACTGCTTTAGCGTAAAACTGTCAGACATAAAAACTCTCCCTTTCTATAGATAGGTTAATTGACGCCCGTCGGAGTCCGATGCGTCGAATTGTTACAAGCACTCTCTCAAACCACGGTATGGAGAAATAGGGTGATCCTCGTCGATCGTGGTTGTCAGCCTAGTTCTCCTGGACTATGGCTGAATATAGGCCTCATTATAATGTGGGTGCGAAAACAGGGCAAATTGGTTTGGATGTGAACTATTTCGCAAGTATTTCCCAGTCCGGTACGTTTGTTCAACCGGGGACTAAGAAGTAGTGCGTAAGGGAATGAAAGGCATTACTCCCTACTCCACCCGACAGCGACCCAAAAACGTAGTGGTTCAGCCCCGTAACAACTTAGATAAAGTCTCTATATTTCGCATTTAAGGCGCATTTATGGTGCACTTCCATGGTACTTTTTGAATACATAAATCACCCAACGGAGCGTTGAATATGATCCAAAACAAACAAATTCTTCTGACCCGAATGAGTGTAACCATCTTTATAGGCGTTCTTATTGCACTGCTGCTTATTTTAGCCCTGGTAGCAACGCTGTCCCTTATTTCAAACCTGAACGCTTCGTTCGGCAGTCATTATGCGCTAATCGCTGTCGAACGGCATCAGGTTCTTTATGCCCTAAATTTTATCAAGTAATAACGGAGTGAGAAAAGATGACAAAAACTACACGAATTTTCCTGCTTCTGGTGTTGTGCATCGCCCTGCTGTGGCCGGCTTCAGCCTTAGCTCAGGCCCCGGCCGGAATGATTGTAATTTACCCGGCGGTAGAACACCAGGACGATAGCCTGGCCTTGGATATCTTCTTTACAGTCTTTGACGAAAACGGCCGCGCGCTGCCCCGCAACGATACCAGCATCGAGTCGGCCACAGTCGAACTTTTGGGCGGCGGTAGTGCGCCTATCCCGGCCAGCGTTGGCGACCCTAAAACGCCCATCTACATTACCTTGCTGCTTGATGGCAGCGGCAGTATGGCCAACGTCATCGGCGATGTCCGTGAGGCCGCCAAACAATCCATCGACAGCGCTACACCCAACGCCAGCTTCGCGGTGATCAAATTTAACGACCTCGCCGTTGACCAAGACCTCAAACCCATCGAAAACTTCACCAACGACCACGTCCTCATCAAAAGCGCTATCGATGCCGTTGAGTCAGACCCCAACGCGCCCACCTGTATGTACAACGCCGTCTACAAAGCCATCGAACTACTCGACAACCAGATCAAAAGCCCGCAAGAACGCCGCGCCATCATCCTTTTCACCGACGGTAAAGACGAACGCGCCGACGGCACCCGCTGTAGCCAACGCGATTACAACGATGTCATCTATCGCGCTACCCGAGGCGGCAGCCCCATTACGCCCATCCACACCATCGGCTTATGCAGCGACAACAGTTGCAGCAACATCAACCGCACCGAGTTAGGCGGGATGGCTAAAGACACCTTCGCCTTCTCCACGGTTGGTACCAAAAACAACCTCAATGCCCTCTTCCGCGAAATCATCGAAGGCTTGAACAGCCAGTGGGTCGCCCACACCAACGTCTTTGCCCACGAAGGCCAGAACCAGGCCGTGCTAACCGTCAAACTGCGCGATGTCGACACGCCGCTGACCGCCACCTTCAACTTCTTCTCCAAACGCGATTACGACGTGCCGCCGCCGCCCGCCAATGCCGAAATCACCAGCCTCATCTATAATGAAGAAGCCGATGTCTATGCTCTGGGCCTCAGCGTCGCCAGCCCCGAACTGGTCAACCAGGTCATTGTCGAAGTTTGGGACGAGAAGAACGGCACCCAGGTTCCGCCTGAGCAGGTCTTTGAGAACCCCGGCCCCACCCTTCAATTTGAGCGCAATACCAAAGGCTTATCCGCCGGTCGTGAATACAGCTTCCGCGTTAAAGCCACTGACAAGAAGGGCTTTCTCATCGCCTTTGGCGAAAAACAGGAAACCAACCTCGACTTGAAAACATTCGTCTACGAACCACCCGCCCGCGACGCCGTGGCCTTCAACATCAAATCAGTTCAGGCCGACTACAATGCATCCGAACTTGTTCTCAACCTCGATGTCCTCGATAAGAAGCAGAACATCAACACCTACGAAGGCTTCATTATTGATGTCGAAACCGGTGCCGGCATTTACGACTTCGCCCCCGAACTGTTCCCGGCCGACGGCCGTATTGTGGAAACACTGCCGCCGACCATTGCCCAGGCAGCTGGCCCCCGTGAATATAAAGTAACGCTTTTCTTAACAACCAAAGACGGCGAGCGCCTGGCCGCCTCACCCTACGAATTCAAAGCCGTACCGCCCCCCCCACCCGGCCTAATTGCCCGCATCCAGAAGGCGTTGTTTGATAACCCGATTGTCGTCATCAGTATTCTGGTCATCACCCTCAGCGCCACCACCTTGGTTGTCTTTATGAAGCGGCCCAACCGCCGAGGATCCTCGGTGCCGACGCCGCTGCCGCGCCCGCCGGTTGACCACACGATGATCGGCCTGGCCGCCATCGAGCCGGACCCCGTGCCGCAAATAGTGCGCGTTCCCGAAGCGGCCAAAGAAACCCATATCTCCCGCACGCGGTTAAAGGTGAAGGTTCTGCAAACCTCCAATCCCATTCCTGAGCAGGAACGTCTCATCACCACCTTCCCCTTTGTAATGGGCCGCGAAGGCTGCGACTTCAACTTCCCGGAAGATCGACGTATCTCCCGCCGCCACGTGGAAATCTCGGTTCGAAACCAGCAGGTATTTGTAACCGACCTGGATAGCCAAAACGGAACCTTTATCGGGGAAACCCGGCTGCAGCCGAAGACCCCCACGCCCTTGAACGGCCACACCCACGTTCGACTTGGCCGCAAAACGTTTCTACAAATTGAGTCACAATAAGGAAAGGGATGGATGGTTGGATAGTTTGTTAGTTTATCAGGTAAGAACCAACCATCCATCCAACCCGATAGGAGGAACACGATGAACCGGAATACACATTACAACCGCAAGACAAAATCAATCACCCATCTATTGACCTTTAACACCGGACTGCTGCTCATAACCCTGGCCCTCTTTTCGCTGGTGCCGGTAGCCCAGGCCCAATCACCCGTTGCCCGGGTTTCGATTGCCCACGTAGAAGCCAAAGCGCAGCCGAGCGGCCAGGTCGATATTTCGGCCTTCGTCTCGGTCACCAATGAGGCCGGCCAGCCTATTTCCGGCCTAACAGCCGGCGATTTCATTCTGACCGAAAACGACCAGCGCATCAAAACCCAATCGTTATCCGTAACGCCGGCCACCAACGCTTTAACCGCCGTGCTGTTGGTCGATGCCGGCGCCCGCATGGCCGACGTTGGCCCCGACCGCGTCCGAACCATCGACGCCGCTAAAGATGCCTCCGTCCGCTTTATCGAGTCGCT
>JAGRBY010000062.1 GCA_020433835.1 Anaerolineae bacterium
AGTCGGATGATCTGCAAGACGAATTGAACTCGCTTCGTCAGACGGTGGCCTTGCTCAACGATCTGCCGCCCATGCCTGCACCGCGTCCCTTCACCCTGTCACAAGCCGATATCCAACCGGTGAACTCGCCTGTTCCTGCGAAAAAGCGGGTCTGGTTTGGTTGGTGGCTGGGCGGTTTTTCTGCAGCGGCAGCGGCAATGCTGTGTGTGGTTGTGGGTTGGGCTTTTCTTATGACTTCAGGTGGAGGAAGTGCTCCTGATGTAGCTATGGCCCCTGTTGAAGCAACAGAAAGTGCGGCCCGGCCCCAGCAGGAAACGCAGATGGAGATGGCGGCTGAACCGGCGGCCGAGGAGGATGAAGAGTCTGTAGCCGCAATGGAAGCCCCGGCTGCAGAAGAAGCGGCGGCTGAAGCAGCACCTGCCGAAGAATCATCCGCCAGCGAAGAGGCAGCCGCAGCGGAAACCGGCTTAGCCGATGACTCCGCCGACCAGTCTGAAATAGCCGAAAGCGCCCCGGCTCAAGAAGATTTGGCAGCGCCCCAGTTTACGGCTGTTCCGGTCGCAACCTCAACGGAGTCGGTTGCGATGCTCAAGCCGGCGGCGACACCAACCCTGGACAGTGCCAGAGTAGTTCCGCCGGCGGCTTCGGCTGCGGAAGAGGAACCTATTGAGGCTGCCCCACCGGCTGAGAGCGAAGAAGAATCAGACGAAGTCTTTACGTTTGAGACAGAAGAACCTGCTTCCGAAGCGGAAACAGCATCGCCAACTACTCCGGCAGCGGAACCGACTCTCATCGGCGGTGAGATGGTCGAAGTGGCTAAAGAAGCCGTAGAAGATTCTGAACCAGCTATCGGAGGCGGTATCGAAGACGAATCTTTGGCCGAAGAATCCGAGAGCGAAGAGGCGATGGCCGCGGCAGAGGCAGATACAGATGGGGAATCGGGACAACCGTCGATCACAGAAGAAGAAGCGGATACCAATACCTCTGCAACCGAACAGGCCAGCAGCATGGCAGATCAATCGGCTGAGGAAGGTCTGATACAGCCAACAGGTACTCCACCAGAAGCAAGCGAGGACGAGACTCTTTCCATGCAATCGGACGAGGAAGCAGGCGCTGATACAGATGCTGAAGAAGAACCGGCAACTGAAGACAGTACCCCTGAGTTAAGTCGTCAAGAAGCTTACGCAACTGATGAACCGGTAGCCATTTTGCCTCCGGATAGCGTCACGGCAACTCCGCCGGCAGCGGCTGAAGTTCAGGAAGCTCCGCCAGTTGAAAATGAAGAAAAGGCTTTGGAAGACGCAGCGAACCAGGCCCAATCCGCACCGCAAGTAGATAGCATCCCGCTAGAGACGCCGCTGCCGACGTCGGCTATTGCTCAGGCCACGATCACGGCTGCTCCGCAAAACACCTCGACGCCGCTAGCTCAGACCACGCCAGTCCCATCGACCGAAGAAGGTCAGGCGATTCCAGCTAATGTCTTACCTTGGCTGTTCAGTACGGTGTTGATTTTGCTGGCTATGCTCACCATTATCATCTTTCTCATCATATTAAGACTCAACAGACGTTCTTAAGCCCAATTTTAGAAATTCTTATGATAAAGGTGACGGTCACTTCTGGGTAACAAAGCCGTTGATTTCGTCGATCAGGTCGCATTTTTGACCCAATGACCGTCACCTTAGCGCTATCTCTAGAATTGTCGGCGCGTTTTTCATCTGGTTGACTTTTAACAGAAAAAGGTTAAAATGAACTGTGGTAAAGATTCCACAAACCTTTTATCCTCATACGCCTCGGGAGTATTATGTCATCACAGCCCACAGTACTCGTTGTTGATTATGATGAAGGCTTTGGCGCCATGCTTAAAGATGGGCTAAACAATACCGGCCAATTTGTTGCCACCTGGGCCGAAACCGGCAGCGATGCCCTTCAATCGGTTGTCGAGGAGAACTATGAATTGGTTATCATCGATGTAGGTCTCCCCGATATGAAGCCCGACAAGTTGATTCAGGGTATTCGCCATGCCAAGAACGGCATAAAAATTATGCTAATCCCCATGATCGGCCAAAAATTACCAGCTTACCTGGAAAGTTTGGATATCGATGGGATTTTGCCTAAACCATTTTTTGTAGGTGATTTGCCGGATCTGGTTAATGAAGCCTTAGGACGCAGCCCGCAGCCTGTTGTGGCGGCACCGAGACCACCGGCTCGAACCGTAGTTGCAGACAAGCCGGCTGAAATCAGCCATGAATCGAACAATCACGATTCTGTTCCTCCAGTCCAAGCCGCAGCGGTTGTCGATAGCCTGACGCCCACCTTGAACATTCCTATTGTACCGCAAGAGACAATACGTTTTTTACGCGCCAATGAAGTGGAGATATTGCGGGTTCTAAGCGACTTAAATCGCGAGGTACGGGCCGAAGCGATTTTACTGGTAGCCGGGGTAAACTTAATTGCGCAATCGGGGATGCTGAGTCGCAATCAGTGTGAGGATTTAGCCGTGCTGGTGGCTCAAAGTTCGCAGGCGGCTGCCCAAGCCGCACGATTTTTAGGGGAACGGGCCGGTCGCTTTACCCAAAGCCTGCACGAAGGCGGAGCCTATCGGCTTTACACGTTAACCTTGGGCGAAGGCATTTTATTGTCATTAGCCTTGAGCACCAATGTACCACTGGGGATGATTAGGCATCAATGTCGCCAAATCGCCGATAAACTTTCGAAGTTTATTATCTAAATACCCCGTCCGGCCAAAAAGCACCTTACTGACGCAGCCGCGCTCTTACCTCGGCGCAGTGAGGGCATTCATCGCCTTTATAATCTCGACCGCATGTATAGCAGCTTCGAACCTGCCCATCAAAATTTCCCCGGTCGATAGGAGCCGCGATCAGAATAAGCTCTGAGTCGGTATGTTGAGCCAGCCACTCAGCTACGTTTTTCTTGTCAATTTCCAGCCCATTCGGCCCGTCGATGAGAATGCCCCGCAAAACTTTGGCCCCTAATTCTAATCCATTTTTTGCTAATCTTCTGGCGTTACTTTTTGATATTGACACGCGATAGTTTCTCCTATCTAGTCTAGCAATACTAATAGTTACTACTCTTTATAGTCTGAGCCAGGGCATAAACTTCACGCTTAGGCCAGCCACTTTGTATTTTAACCTGATTGACGGCTTCTTTTGCTGTTTTTCCGGCATCGAAAGCCTTTATCAGGGCGGTTTCTACTTGAGACTGACTCCATTCGCTCTGCGGTGGGGCACCCTCAACAACCAGCGTAAACTCTCCACGTGGCTGCCGTTCTGCCCAGGCCGATACTGCCTCGGCCAGAGTGCCGCGCCAAATTTCCTCATGCAGTTTGGTCATTTCTCGACAGATGGCAATCGAGCGCGACTCGCCTAACACGTTGGCCATATCAACCAGAGCCGATTGGAAACGATGGGGCGACTCAAAAAAAACAAGAGTGGCGGACTGGTTAACGAGATTTTCTAACAGGTTACGCCGCTCGTTGGCTTTACGAGGAAGAAATCCGGCAAAAAGAAAGGGATAGGGTGGTAGTCCGCTGGCTGACAAAGCGGTGGTGACAGCGTTAGGGCCGGGTAGCGCGACAATCGGTATCGCCTGCTGCGTTGCGGCTCGAACCAATTCATAGCCGGGATCGGATAGTAACGGCGTTCCGGCTTCAGAAACCAAGGCCACATCATGCTCGGCCAGAGATGAAAGGATCTGATCAATTTGGGCGGGGCGGCTATGCTCATGCAGGCTGACCATCGACCCTTGAATATCATAATGCTTGAGCAGCCGGCCGGTTGTGCGCGTGTCTTCCGTAGCGATCAAAGCCGCCTCTTGCAAAATACGCAAAGCCCGAAGGGTGATATCTTCCAGATTACCTAACGGAGTAGGTACAATATATAGGGTGCCCATCAATCGGAATACCCCCATATACCTTTTTTATAATTCAATATATGAATAACCTGTGGATAAGTGAACAAGTTGTCCACATTTTTTTGAAAATGTGGACAACTCATATTGTCAACGCCAGCAAAGCGCTCTTAACGGCATCAAGAAGAGATTCATCTTGCTCTACCAGAACCGTTCTGGGATCAAGGATCAATCGGTTAGCTTCAATTCTCGCCACAACAGGCAGCACATTCGCTGTCGGCAAACGGAGGCGCTCAGCCAGATCATCGGGCGAAGCGACCATAACCGCCAAAGCTTTTGTCGGCAGCGTTTGGCCGGGAAGACTGCCTCCTCCCACAGTCGAGACGGTGTCAATCACTTCTAAGGGTATCTCAGACAGCGCAGGAACGTTTTTAAGCACAGTAAGCCAATGGGATGCTCGTTGAGCCAGAGTCGCCACTTCTGCGGCAATCATGCGCCACACAGGGATTTCTAGCGTGGCTTTATTTTCCAGGTAGGCCAGCAGGGTTGCTTGCAAAGCGGCAAGCGTTGTCTTATCCACCCTCAGAGCACGGGTAAGTGGGTGTTTTTTTAAGCGGGCGATTAAATCCGCGCGACCTAAAATAAGGCCCGCCTGCGGTCCGCCCAGTAATTTATCGCCGCTGGCCGTGACGATATCCACTCCGGCGGCGATACTTTCTTGGATGGTGGGTTCATGATCCAGTCCAAAGAGGCTTGTATCTAACAACGTACCAGAGCCTAAATCTTCCATAAATGGTATAGCGTTTTGGTGGGCCAAATCGGCCAGTTCTGCCAGCGAGGGTTGGGCGGTAAAGCCGGTGATCTGATAGTTACTGTGATGAACGGATAGAATCAGCCCCGACGATTCCGGATCGAGGGCTTGCTCATAATCACGAATATAGGTGCGGTTGGTGGTACCGACCTCAACCAGTTTTGCCCCGGATTGGGCCATAATATCGGGTACGCGGAACCCTCCACCAATTTCAACCAATTGGCTGCGGCTGATCAAGACCGGTTTGTGCTGCGCCAGGGCCATCAGCGTTAGTACAACTGCCGCCGCATTGTTGTTAACAACTAAAGCAGCTTCAGCCCCGGTCAAGCGGCAGAGTAATTCGGCGGCATGAACATAGCGGGAGCCGCGTTCACCGGCTTCTAAGCTGTATTCAAGGTTTGAATAGGCTGATGCAGCCTGAACCATGGCCTCCTGGGCACGATAGCTCAGCAAGGCACGGCCCAAATTGGTGTGAATAATTACACCCGTAGCGTTAATAACCGACTGCAAGGTTGGCCGCGTTGTCGATATTACTCTATCGGTAATGGATTGAGTCAGTTGAGATAGAGTGTTAGATGATTTGCCGGCAATGATTTTTCGTCGAGCCAAGTCTAGTTCGGTTCGAACCGCATCGACCACCAGATCATGCCCGTGTACCTCAGCCAGTACAAGCAATTCTTGCGTTTCGAGCAATGTATTCACGCTGGGTAATTTACGTAATTCCGTTTGCACCATTTACTCTCGGGTTAGAAAAAATAGTTCAATGAAAATAAAAACCCCAACAAGCACTACGGCTACCGCCCAGTTGAAAGCTCTAAGCAACTGAATATAGGCCAGTAGTACGCCAAGTAAACCTACCCATGCCCCTTGCCGAAGGAGACGTGATTTATCACGGCTATACCAATCCGGTTTTGCAAAACGATAGTTCAGATAAGCCGTTACCGGAACCGTGGCCGAGCTAAGCCCCATAAACATGCTAGATAACAGCAACAGTTGGGGCGGTGCAAAGAGCGAGGTAGGGTTAGGCCAAATATTGTGGATGATGTAATACAAAAATAGAAAACTGGCAACAGCCAGCAATAGCGAACAAAGAATCCACCATTTTAAGCGCATAATTATTTGGGTCAGAGTAAGGGCTGGTTAAAGTAATACCTCAATATTATACCTCAAAGTTATTTATACGTCATCAAGCATAGTTATTCACATGTTTATTCAAGTATATTTAAATTAAATAGTAATATATAGTAGGGCCTGTTGATATGTGGATAAGGTTTCGTTAACTGTATTTAACCTACTACCTGTAGTAGAGGCTTTTATTTTCTACTGGCTATCTTGGTGTTTCTTCTTTTTTGTGCTTGTGGACTACTTTCTGGAAAATTTTGAATAAATTCTAATAGGTGAATTCTAACTATTTTGTCAAATCAAAGCTGTTTTTTCGAGTCTATATCTAGGGGATATTCTTATTTTTACCACCTATATGTCGTGCCATAAAAATTAGGATAAATATTGGTAGTTTAAAAAAACGAAAGTTATCCCCAACTACCCCCAGTTATCCACAGTTATAGGGCAGTTATCCACAATAATTTGTGGGTAACTGTTATTTCTCTAAAAAAAAGACAATTAACAAAAGTATAGGCACTACGTTGTCTTGGGGGTGAGGAAGATTTTTAGAGAATCAAAAAGGGACTCTCGATCTTTCTCATCGATGTCCCTTGCCGAGGAATCTAAGGTTATCCCCAATACGGATCACTTATCCACAGTTTGGGGTGGGGTTATCCACAAATGGGGCAAATTTGACGGTTTAGTTGTTATCTGCGTAGGGGTTAGTATATCGGGTTATTTGAGTAAATGATTTCCCGTATAGACAACATTTCACGACGGAGTTGATCATTTTCTTCTATTTTTGAAGCGATTTTTTCCCAGCCATGCATGATGGTTGTATGGTCGCGTCCCCCTAAAACTTCGCCTATATGAGGGAGTGATGCGCCAGTTTCTTCTCGGGCCAGGTACATCGCCATCTGCCGGGCGGCAGAAACGTCCTTGCTTCGACCTCTACCAATAAGGGTTTTTTCTTCCATGCGATAATATTTCGCGACGGCAGTTATGACTTGTTCTACCGTTAGCTCTGCCTGGCGCGAGACAATATCTTGCAGAGCTTTTTCAGCCAGTTCTAAGGTGACAGACTGCTGCAACATGTTAGAATGAGCAAGTACCTTTGTCAGTGCACCTTCTAATTCGCGGATGTTATTTTGAGCACGACGAGCAATAAACTCCATGACATCACCGGGCACCTGGGAGGCTTGCGACTCGGCCTTAAATTTTAGAATAGCTATTCGGGTCTCAAGATCAGGCGGTTGGATATCAGCCAAAAGACCCCACTCAAAGCGAGAGCGAAGCCGGTCTTCTAATGTTGTAATTGCTTTGGGCGGACGATCGCTGGTTAGTACAATTTGTCCGCCGGAAGAGTGCAGGGCATTAAATGTATGAAAAAATTCTTCCTGTGTACTTTCCTTGCCGGCAATAAATTGAATATCATCAATCAAAAGAAAATCGGTATTCCGATAGCGTTCTCTGAAGTTTTCCGTAGATTGGGTACGAATGGCGTTAATCAAATCGTTTGTAAACGCTTCCGAGGTTGTATATATGACGTGCTGACCTCTGGTAAGGGCAAAGTGCGCCACGGCTTGAAGCAAGTGGGTTTTGCCCAAACCAACGCCCCCATACAGAAACAAGGGATTATAGGCATCGGCAGGCTTCTCAGCCACGGCTAATGAGGCAGCGTGCGCTAATCGATTTGATGCACCTACAATAAACTGGTCAAACGTGTATCTATTATTCAGCATGAATTTATCTTTAACGTCTAGCTGCGAGTCGCGACCGTTGTCTCTCGAAGGTGGTCTGCTACCGTTTATCGGTAGAAAAGGAAGAGCCTCTTCGGTTTCTAATGGCTCAGCGATTCGCGCATTTCTTGAACCATTGACAGGGTCAACAACAAACTCGATAGCAATGGGACGACCCAATACGTGGGTTAGAGTTCTGCTAATTGTATTAGATAATCTATTTTCAAGCCAATCTTTCGCAAATACATTTTTTGTCCCTATTACCAAATAGTTATCTTCATGCTCAACAATGCGTGTATCTTTCACCCATGTGTCAAACGTTGCACGGGTCATTTGTAACTGTAGCTGGCTTAATGTTGTTTGCCAGAGTTGGTCGGTGTTGATGAAAGACATTAAGATCTCTCCTACTAAGGCTACGGCGTCTCGTAGTTGTTGGTATTAATAGTCTAAACGTTTGAGCGCCTTCTAAGCGTTGTCTATTTATAATATGCGTTACGCATGGGTCGAAAAGTGACAGTTATTTCGATACCATAAATCGAGCTAGTAAGCCAAACAGACACTCGTTTTCAATGAATAAGTGACTGTCACCTTGCTAGATACACCCAACTGCGTAACTCTTATAGAATCTGTTACCCGCACCAAATAAAGCCTTTTTAGGTCAATATAATTCGAGGATAATAACTATACTTATAAAGAGTGCAACTCATTATAAGAGTAAAGGCCTTAACAGATGGCCCTTTACTTTATTTCCTCGCACTATTTAATTGATATTTACAGCGCCTCTACGTTTTAGAGACAAGCAAATAAGCCCATGATTTTGGTGACGCGGGGTTACTTTCTTCGTACATACAAATTTCTAGAAGCTAATTCTTTGTGGCAAGTAGATAAGGTGCCAGGATTTTTCTGGTCGGGGATATAACAAGTTGTTAACAAACTGACCTGGTCAACATGCGATCAGGTCAGTCCCTCGTCAGAGGTGGATAGCATTTTATCAAAATTAAAAAACGGTTTCAATAGTTGTACCTTAAAAAAGATTTACTTGGATTCCTTTTTAAGAATATTTATGTAAAATACCGTCTAACTTGTGGATAAATTGTTGATAAGCGTGGGAAATTATGCGTATAACATGAGGATAATTAGGAATAACTTTTAAGATACTTAAGAGCCGTCCAGACCGGACGGCTCTTTAAAGGGGTGTTAATTAAGAGGTGTTTCTTTTATTCTAATAGGGTCAAAGACCTTTGCTGTATTATTGTTGAAAGGAATTGGAGCGTTGAGAGCATGTTCAAATACTTCATCAACGGTCTCTACCTGGTGAAATGTCATCTGTTGGCGCACATCTTCCGGCACATCATCCAGATCGGCTGCATTGAGTTTAGGGAAGATGACGGTTTTCAACCCGGCACGATGCGCGGCCAGAATTTTTTGCTTCAGACCGCCGATAGGGAGGACTTGTCCTTGCAAACTTACCTCACCCGTCATCCCAACATCAGAGCGTATTGGGCGATCCGTCATACGCGATACCAGGGCTGTAACCATGGTGACGCCGGCAGAAGGACCATCCTTCGGAACAGCTCCGGCAGGAACGTGCAGATGAATATCGGTGTTGTTAAACTTGTCTGAGTCGATGCCATAATTTTCGGCATGTGATCGAACATAGCTCAAGGCAATCTGAGCGCTTTCTTTCATAACATCGCCCAAATGTCCGGTAAGGGTTAACCGGTCTTTACCGGGCATGCAAGACGCTTCAACAAAGAGAACATCGCCTCCAACAGCCGTAACGGCCAGTCCGGTAGCGACGCCGGCCTTTTCTGTGCGCAAGGCAGCTTCAAAGTGATACTTGGGTTTACCCAGGTAATTGCTTACCTGCTCAGGCGCAATTCTTACCAACGAGCCGTTTTCTGAGGTTTGTTCATCAAATTCGCCTCCGGCAATTTTAGTAGCTACTTTACGTGCAACCCGACCAATTTCGCGTTCCAGGTTACGTACTCCGGCTTCACGGGTATAATCACGAATGATTTTTTTGATGCTTTCATCATCCAGTTCGATTTCATGTTCGTGCAGCCCATTCGCTCGAATTTGGCGGGGGAGTAGGTACCCCTTGGCAATTTCTATTTTTTCAAACTCGGTATAGCCATCAAGTTGAATGATCTCCATTCGGTCACGCAGCGGCGCAGGAATGGTATCGAGTGTGTTTGCCGTAGCGATAAACATAACCTGGCTGAGGTCGAAATCGACATCCAGGTAGTGATCACGGAAAGCGTAGTTTTGCTGCGGATCTAACACTTCCAGTAAGGCGCTGCTGGGATCGCCACGCCAGTCAGAGCCGATTTTATCCACCTCATCGAGCATAAAGACAGGATTTCGCACTTTCGCCCGCTTTAAAGCTTGAATGACGCGACCCGGCATTGCCCCGATATAGGTGCGGCGGTGGCCTCGAATTTCAGCCTCATCGCGAACGCCACCCAAACTCATTCGGGTAAACTCGCGCCCCAAAGCACGGGCAATACTGCGCCCTAAGCTGGTTTTACCGACTCCCGGCGGCCCTACAAAAAGTAGAATGGAGCCGCCGGCGCGCTCTTGCTCGCGGCCTTCAATGACGTGATCATCGATGTTACGCTCTAAACGCAGCTTGCGAACGGCCAAATATTCCAAAATTCGCTGCTTGACATCATCCATATCATAGTGGTCGGCATTGAGTACTTTTCTGGCATGTTTGATGTCTAGATTATCTTCGGTAATGGCTTGCCACGGCAATTCAACTATCCAGTCGAGATAGGTTTGGATTACGCCAAACTCTGCCGATTGCGGCTGTAATTTTTCCATCCGTTTTAGCTCGCGCAGAGCCTCTTTTTTAGGCTCTTCCGGCATACCCGATTCGATGATTTTTTCTTCGTAATCGCGTATGACAGCTTCATCATCCTCTTCGCCCAACTCTTTTTGTATGGCCCGCAACTGTTGGCGTAGATAATACTCACGCTGCGTTTTATCCAACTCCTCTTGGGTTTCAGAGCGAATATGCTGGCCAATCTCCAAAACTTCCAGCTCACGGCTCATCAGGCGGATCAGATGCGACATTTTTTCTGTGAGTAAATCTTCACTCAGAACCTTAACCTGATCGTCAATACTCATTCGTATGTTGGATGCCGTGGTATAAACAATGATGCGCGGATCTTCGACCTGTTCCAAAAACTGGCTAATTTCATTGGGCAATTGGGGTAGATGCTCAACAATGGCTTGCGATAGTTCGAGCATGCGGCGTCGAAGTGCTTCGATTTCAACGGCTTTATCATCAGGCGCTACGTCTGGTGCAACGGTAACTTTGGCTTTGAGAAAGGGTTCTGTTGTCGTCCACTCATCAATTTTGATACGTTCAATACCTTGTACAATAATTTGCAGAGTATCTTTGCCGCTTGAGTCGCTGCGTATAACACGATGAATACGGGCCACGATTCCAACTTGGTGAAGTTGATCGGGGCCTGGTTCATCCAGTTTAGGTTCTTTTGATGTGACCAAACCAATTAGACTACCGTTATCGACCGCCCATTTTACGAGTTCCGTTGAGCGGGCAACGCCAATGCTAAGCGGTAATACAACAAACGGGTAAGCTACGGTTCCGCGTAAGGGTAATATCGGTAACTCATCAACACTGAGGCTATCTAAGTTATGTTTATATGCTTGATCAGTTATATCGTCCAAAAAATTTAGCATTAGCTAAAATCTCCTTAAAGTCTTTTATCCCATCGTGGTTCGGTGTAGTATAACGGATCACTGTTAGATTCCTGTTAGAACACATGAGGCAATTTTATATGGGCCTGGTGTAACTATTCAGCCACAAGACGATTTGGCGTAAATCAGGCTGAGGCTGAGGCGAAGGCTAAGAAAAAAGTAAAGAAAACGCGCCGATTTCTTGAGGGTGCAGCGGCTTAACCTGAATGTGTCTGCTTAGCCTCAGCCTTAGCCTACTAATATTGATGTAGATTGGCTGAATAGTTACGGCCTGGTATTCTAAAGAGTTGGTCAGGGAGGTAAACCTTACGTAGCCCAGTTGGCCAAGGTTTATATTGAAGTTAAGGTCTTAGCCGAGTAAAGGTATTCATACTCGGCTAAGACCTTAATTATTGAGGATTATCGTGGAGAATCAACCCGTAGAAGCGCTTTTTGCTTCTCTACAAGGTTTTATTTTTGTACGTTAAAGCGGACGACGAGGATATCGCCGTCTTGAACAATGTAATCTTTGCCTTCCAGCCTCACTTTGCCGGCTGATTTGGCGGCAGAATTCGATCCGGCGGCAATCAAATCATCATAGCTAACCACCTCAGCCCGAATAAATCCACGAGCCAGGTCAGAATGGATCGCGCCGGCACATTCGATGGCCGGTGCGCCCTTGTTAACTTCCCAGGCTCGGACTTCATCTTCGCCGGTGGTAAAAAAGACCATTCGCCCCAGCAGATCATAACTTTCGCGAATGATGCGGGCGGTGCTTAGTTCTGTTAAGCTATACTCTTCCATAAACATCGCCTTATCGTCTTCATCATCAAGTTGAGCGATGTCCATTTCTAAGCGGCCCCTTATGGCCGTAATATTGCTCTTTTTATGAGGATAATCAAACTGAGGTGATTCGGCCTCATCGCCCAGGTTGAAGATAATTAACACCGGCTTTGCGCTTAAAAATTGATAGCCGCGTAGCCGCTTTTCTTCATCCGCCGACATCTCAAAATCTCGAATAGGCTGGCCTTGTTCGATGTGGGGTTTGAGACGCGTTAAAATTTCATATTCCTTCTGATCGTCCTCAAAGGTAGGAATAGCTTTGCCCTTCTTTAACGTGGTTTCCAGTCGTTCCAAA
The DNA here is from genome assembly GCA_020433835.1 of Anaerolineae bacterium. Next base: position 12,365 of record JAGRBY010000062.1, read on the forward strand.
CGATTTTCGATTTTACTGAGGTCCGACAGACTCAACTCGGCATCTAACCGGGCAATGTCGCGAATAGGATCGACGCTGCCCAGGGGGTGGGGCACACTCTCATCGTCAAAAACACGAACCACGTGCAGAAGCGCATCATTATTGGCAATAGCGTTCATCAATTCACCGCCTAAGCCGACGCCTTTGGTCTCAGCATCGGCACCACCGCTTAAGCCGGCGATATCAGCGTACTCTACGCGAGCATAGGTGGTCTTTTTTGGCTTGTACATGTCGTTTAAGATATCGACACGCTTATCAGGCACAGGAACAACAGCGGTATTTACTTGAAAAGCTCCTCCGGTGTAGGCGGCTGTTGGTGCTTTACCGCCGGTTAATACATTGAAGATGGTGGTTTTGCCACAATTAGGTAATCCAATAATTCCAATACGCATAAGCAGACTCCTTAACAAAACGCCCATCGGACGTCCGATGGGCGTAAAAATATAGCTCTATTGTAGTCAGGTGAGGATGATCGGTCAATTTAGTTTTTAGCTTAGTCGATGCCGACGCCCTTTCCGCCGCCACCGCCTTTACCATCGCCACCGCCCCCTTTGGGGCCTGGTGCGGCATAGCGCATTTGTACCGAGTTTGCTACTTCGCCTATATCGGCATAGTCAGGGCTGATGCGTACCACCGCCACCGTCCAGTTATAGACGCCACTGGTTGTTTGAACCCCGGCTGCACCGGAAATATCGGTTGTAAGCTGGTATGTATCACTCCCCACTTTTTTTACTGTTCCGTTTTGATTATCGAGTACGGCATTGTGGACTCCGGCTTGGAAGCGTCCTTCCTTCCAAACCCTTACTTCAAAGCCATAGTCAGAAGGTAGATCACCACCAGACCAAGCCCATTCAAACGTCGTAACGCCATAAGACGGATCGCTAAGTGATAGAGGCGCAAGCAGGGTAAACTCGCCTGTCGGCAGCGAAGGTGTGGCCGATGGTACAAATACCGCAGGAGCCGAAGTAGCCGTGGCTGTCGGGAGAACCCTGGTGGGTACAGGCGTGTTCGTGGGCAGGGGTGTCGAAGTTGCGGTTGGCGAAGGTGTAAAAGTCTGGGTTGGCGATGGCGTGATCGTTGGGGTGGCCGTTTCTGTAGGTGTATGGGTGGGTGTTGGTACTACTCCGGCTAGATGCGAGTAGCTACTGGCTTGGCTCCACAACGCGGCATAAAGGTCCGGATTTTCGGTTATGGTTTGTTGAATTTTTCCTTGCCAACTGTCATCTATGTTTATGGCTGCAACAAAATCATCTAGAGCCGCTTCAAAGCGACCTTCGCGGGCATACATTAAGCCTCTATCAAAATAGATACCAGGATTGTTATTCATTCTGATAGCAATATCATATGCCTGAATTGCTTGAGATACCTCGCCGTCCGTTAGGTAAATTTCACGACCACGCAGCCACTGCGTAATTTCTAGCTCTAATTCAACTGAGTGTAATGCAGAGGAATATTCTAATTTCGTTAACGGATCGGCCATGGTTCTCAGCAGCGTGTTGTTCTGCTCATTGTTAACCAAGCGAGAGTCCTGATAAAATTCGCTGACTACGGTTACTAACTCCTCCGCAACAGACTCGGGATCAGAGAGATCAAAAAGTCCCAGTTGATCGTCATAACTAAGTTCTTCAAAAAATAATTTTCGGGCCTTGTCTTCATGGCCACTTATTTTGAGCAGACCGGCCAAACTTACAATTCGCTCTTCCGAAGTCGCGGCGTTATGAAAGTCGTTAACCAGCACTTCGGCTGCAACAGCTTTTTGATGCTGCTGGAATGTATAAAATCCTGTCGCCCCTAGCGCCACAAGCAAAAGTAACGATAGGGTGATAATAAGCCGGCGATTCCAGTTTGCCGGTTTGTTATTATTAACCCAATTTTCATTAAAAACGGTTTGATAAATCGGATTACGAATTTTCAAAACACCGTTTTCAGCGGTTACTACCCCCGATAATTTTAGCCGGTTTTGCATAGGAGAGGTGTTGTTTTCCGTGATAGGCTCGTTGGCTAAAATTTGTTGGTAAAGATTAAAGAGTTGACGCTTCTTAGTACTCTCTTCTAATAGTCTTTTTGCAGATTGAATATTACTTTCGTGACTTTGAGATGAAGAGGAAACAAAGAGCGAGCGCATCGTGTTATCAACCCGCTCATCATTCCAGTGAACATCGCCTATCTCAGTTACCGCCTGGCACAGCCGCTGTGTAAGGTAAGGATGACCATTGGTCCAATAATATATGCGATCAAAAATAGCTGTACCTTTATCGGGATATAGGGTATTTAATTGCTCTGCAAATTTTTGCGCCTCTTGCCGGTTAAATTCTTTCAGCTTTATGGCTTTGCCCATTTCCAAGAAAAATTGCTGATTTTTTCCGGCTAATACTTCAGGAGACAAAACCCCAAACAAAGCAATTGAAAGCCGTTTGAACTCCGGTCGATTTGATCGTTCTTGATAATACCAAACAATGGTGTTGAGTAACTCTTTAACAAATGGTAAATCTTTGTTGCGTAAATGAAACTCATCGATAAGTACAACGATAGGACCATCGACTTCGGCCAGAACAACATCGCTTATAAAGGTTTGCAAACGTTCGCCTAATTTGGAGGAAGTTTGTTGCTTCCACCACTCCGTTGGTTGGGTGGCAAAATTAAGCTCTGCTTTGAGGCGTTTAATAAACCATTGATACAGATGTTCCGTATCGCTGCTATCATCAATACCGCTTAGGGTGATATTTGCTACATGACTACCCTCCTCCCTCAATCGAATGGCTGTTCGTGAGGCCAGACTGGATTTTCCCATGTCGTGGGGTGTAAACACATAAGCCAACTGCCCGGCTTGAATGGTTGTATACAGTTCTTGATCGGTCGATCGCTCTACATAAAGTGGTGAGTCGGGCGATAGAGCACCATTCGCTATAAATGGATTCGAGGTTTTAGTGAATTTATTCTTCATTGCCACTTGCCTTCGGTTTACGTTAAACTATCTGTAGAACATAGCACTATGACGGTATCAAAAAGTTTTTGGTCTACGGAACTATCTAATTTCATAGGCAAGACTTACACAAAAGTCAGGTGACAGTCACTTTTGGGTAGACAATCGGCAGTGGATTGCCCCAATAGGTCGATTGAGGGCGTCCAAGTGACTGTCACCTTTATAAGTGTGTAAGTCCTGATAGGTTATTGACAAAATATGCGTGTTGTTTGAGAGCCACTCGTATAGGTTTTTTGTGCTGTGGCTGTTCCACAAAGGCTTTCGGCCTTAACGTTATAGGTTCCCGGCGCAAATGACCCACAGAATTTGGTTTGATTGTTAGGCACAGTACAACTTACGCCGGCACCGATAACCGTAAAGATTACATTACCACCTGTTTTATCATTTTGAACCGAAAGCAAAACCGGAGTCGGTTTGGTCAAGATGGGAACATAGGTGTAAAACGTATCCTTAGCTCCAATAGTTACTGTAGCACTGCCGATTTTGTTGAGCGTAACATCATCATCATCTTTGGCAGCGACAGTCGTTGTGCTCGTTTTTGATTGGCCCGCCGTTCCGCTAACATCGCCGGTAAAGGAACATTGATATTGTTTACCGGGGGTTAGAGTTTGCGGAACAGTACATCCTTTTCCGTTCAAATTGCCGAAAAGATTGTCGGTTAGACTATTGATCGTTACCGTATCAACCGGTGATGTGTTTTTTACAACGAGCGTGAATTTAACCGACCCTCCCGGTTCCGGTAGCGATGACGGATTGGCGGTTTTTGTAACATTGATCGAAGAAGGAACATCTGTTATCGTAACGGTGGAAACGTCTGAGTCGCTTACTATCGCATTATCCGCATCTTTTCCGGAAGCGTTAAGCGTGTTCTTTTTTACTTGACCTGCATTTCCACTTACAGGTGCGGAATACGTACATTGATATTGAGAACTGGCATTTATATTTATAGAAAGTGTTGCACAAGTACCTTTTCCGCTAAGGTTGCCACTAAAAGTATCGGTCAGCGTATCAATGGTTACGGAGTCACTTGTTGACAGATTATTGATCGTAACCGTAAAGTTGATGGACCCTCCCGGCTCATCTATGGAGGTGGTATCTGGCGTAAGATTGACGCTTATTTCGCCAACGATATCAATTATTTCTACTGTAGCGCTATCAGTACCGCTGACATCGTCACCATCATCGTCTTCACCTGAAACCGTAACCGTATTTGTATGGGTATCACCACCATTACCGGCAACAAATTCGGTAAATGTACAGGTTATCTTATCATTGGGAGCCAGAAATGCGGGGAGCGATGGCGTACAATTTAAGTTACTAATGGGATTAAATACATCGTCAGAAACGGAGTTGATGGTGACATAATCTACATTGCTGGTATTCGTTGCCACTACAGTAAAAGTGACGTCGTCGCCTGGCTCAAAAACACTGGTGGGGTTGGCTGTTTTGCTCACCTCAATAGATGAAGGCTCGTTGGTAAATGAAACAGTAGCCCCATTGTTATCATTGTCCGAATTACCGTCATCATCCTGAACAACAGCGGTAACTGTGTTGTGGTGAGCGGGACCATTGAAATTTCCTGAGATAGGTTTCGTGATCTGACAGGTGTATTTCAAATTTGCCCCTATATCTCCACCTGTCGCACACGTCCCTTGTCCATTAAGGTTGCCAAAGACGGTATCAGTTAGCGATGTGAGAGTAACGGTTTCTGTACTATTGTTCGTAACAGAAATTGTGAAGGTTACATCACCGCCTGATTCCGGCACCTCTGTAGGAGAAGCTTTTTTCGAAACGGTAATATTAGGCTGAATATCATAGGTGGTAACGGTCGATGTATCGGAATCTGATACGAAGTTATTTTCATCATCGAAAACAGTTACAGTAACAACATTTGTTTCCGTAATATCATCGTCGTCCGGAATAGTGCCGAAGAAAAGACAGTTAATGCTCGTATTACCGGCTAAGGTCGTCCCTTCTTTTGTCTCACAATCCGAGCTTGTAAGATCGTGCGTGTCATCGATAATCTCATCAATGGTGACCTCCTCAGCTGTATTGTTGGTTATGGTGACTTTGAAGGGGACAGACACGCCCCCTTCAAGAGCTTGCTCATTATCAGTGAATACATTATCGTCATTGGCATCATTATTTTTTTGTACAGTAATGTCAGGCGTAACATCGGTAAAGTCAACGGTGGCTGTATCTGTATCGGTTTCTTCTGGGATACCCACAATGGTAGTCGTTGCTGTTACAGTATTTTGGTGAGACGCGGTTGAACTGCCAGTTAATGTCTTGGTGAAATTACACGTATATAATTGATGAAATGGAGAAACAGGGATTTCGCAGTCACCTTGTTGATCGAGATCTCCAAATTCAGAATCTTCTAATATGGATAAACTATCCAATGGGGTGTCAACATCAGAAGTAACGGTTATTGTAAATGTAACAACACCCCCCGTCTCCGGAACAGACGTCGGGATGGCTACCTTTGTTACGGTAAGTACTTCACTAGACACAAAAGCCCCCTCATTGTTATCTGAGGGGGTATTTGCTTTTGGGTTCGCTTCGGATTTCATCCCCAAAGGATCCTCTATTGAAACCGCGTTTTCCGTAATATGTAAATTCTTTATTGTAAAAGTATTGGCTGCTGCTTTAGCTGTTCTTGTCTCGCTTATGAAACCCGCGAGCACGAGACTAATCATCATAAAGAGCAGATATTTCAGTTTGTGAGTCCCCATCCTCAGTCCTTCCTACTTTTGGCCGTAATGATAATTTCTACAAAAAATTTAGATGTTAATGATCTTTTTATCGCTTACACAAATTTTGTAAATTTAGTCAGAGTTTTACTAAAATTTGGGATAAGTTCCAGGTAGAAGATATTGAAAGCGAAGGTTAAGTACGAAGAAAATTTAGACAACGTAGTCAGTTTATAAGTTTTCAATTAGACTTTAATAAGAATATAACACGAGACAATAAAAACTGAACGTGAATTTCATAAGAAAGAAGTTAGAAAATTAGAGGTTTGGTTAGAATGTTAAGAAATAGGTTAGAATTTTTGTTTAGAAAGCTGACGAAGTCGGTCGATTACCGCATCGATAGGCGCTTTATATCAGGCGTGGCGTTATTATGGGGGGGAGCTTTTTTTATGCTGGCTTGTGCTACAGCCCTGGGGAAGACAGACCTTTCGTACGAAACCAGCGTGCCGCTTGATAATTCACAAAGCCATCGTAGCGACGAGTTTCGCCGTTTTTTTGATATCTATGGTGGGGTTGAGAGCTTAGGGCAGCCCATCACCCCACTCCTTACGGTTGACGGTTGGCAGGTTCAATATTTCGAAAAAGGACGGCTGGAATATCATCCCGAAAATGAGCCGCCCTATCGCATTACCGTCGGTTGGCTGGGCGATCTTCTCCAGCGTCGCCGCCCGCCGCTGCCTCCAGCCAGCCGCCCCCCGTCAACTTCACCCTACAGCCGTTATTTTGACGAAACCGGCCATACGCTCAGCGGTGATTTTTTGACCTATTTCGATGCTCACGGTGGCAGTGTTCGGTTTGGCAAGCCGATAAGCGAACCGTTTCTCGTAGATGGGCAACTGACCCAAGATTTGCAAAGCGCCCGTTTCTTTTGGACACCCCAACTTGACCCTCCGGTTACGTTGGAAAATATCGGCCTGACTCATCTTGATACCCTCAGACAAAGCAACAAAAAATAGGATCCCCGCATCCGGAAACCCTATTGTCGTATCAATCTTTTTGTTAACGCTGAGTTAAATCGATTCCTGCTCTTCTATCGCTTCGTCTTCATCATCTTCCCAGCCGATGATCCAGACGCAGGCCCCGGCCAGCAAGATGGTTGTTACCACCAAAGCCGCCCATTGACCGCCTGTAAAACCCACATCCTTAGCCGACCATACCAAAATAATAACCATCCCAACAGCGAGTACTATCCACGAGGTTATCTGCGGGTGATCGCCTGCAAACTTTTTTAATGCTTCCATAAATAATGTGCTCCAAAAATAATCTACATAGGAACCATAATGCGCTGCTCGCGCAGTTTTTTATACAGCAGAACACTATTTTCCGGCTGCCAATCTGCCGCAGCTTCGCGCCAATCTGGAATCAAGGCTGAACTTTCAGACTGTTCATACCCTTTACTTTCTAAAAATTCTATGGGTTTCCCTCCGGCCTGATTCATAACAAACACCAGGGCTGCCTCGCACGAGAGACTGTCTACTTCTTCTTCTACTTTGCTCAGCATTTTTTCTGCAACAGTCGACCAAAGTTGCTG
>JAGRBY010000630.1 GCA_020433835.1 Anaerolineae bacterium
GCCAGATAGCGCCATCGCGCTCAAGGATCATATTGCGCTGGCTTAGGAAATTGAAGACCTTGCCGTAGGTGCCGTCATCATACAAACTCTGCTCCGAAAACCAACGGTCGAACTCCACGCCGATGAGGGCCGCATCTTCTTTGAGACTGGCGATGATGCCGTCCAGCGCGTAACGGCGCATAAAAGCTAATGCGTCCGCTTCATCGACATGAAGATATTGGTCCCCAACGTCTGCGGCTAGCGCCTGTCCCATTTCGACCAGGTAATAGCCCTGGTATTCATCCGGGTCGGGAATATCTTGCCCCAATGCTTGCGCGTAGCGCGTATAAAGCGCTTTGCCCATGTTATCCACTTGGGTGCCAACGTCGTTGACGTAGTACTCGCGCTGAACGCCATATCCGGCGGCAGCCAGCACATTGGCTAATGTATCGCCCAAAATCGCGTTACGACCAGACCCGACCGTTAATGGGCCGGTGGGGTTGGCGCTGATATATTCCACCTGAACTTTTTTGTCGCCTAATTCAATGTGACCAAAGCGGTCACCTTCGGCCAGAATGGTTTCAACTTGTTGAGTCAACCAAGCAGTGGAGAGGCGGACGTTAATAAAGCCGGGATGAGCCACGGTAACCTCGTCGATGAAGTCGACCGGCTTGATACGTTTGATGATTTTTTCGGCAATTTGAACCGGGGCCATACGGGCATAGCGAGCCAACCCCAGGGCTACCGGCGTGGCATAATCGCCGTGGCTGGGGTCTTTAGGCCGCTCGATGACAATAGCGGGAATATCAAACGCAGGCAAATCGCCCTTTTTTTGGGCTTTCTTGATGGCCTCTACCATGAGTTGGCTAATGTGATTCGGTAACAAAATTCTAACCTCTAGGTATGATTTATTGACGCACTTTAAGCGCGTATGTTATACTAAAAGCCCTCAAACGAAAAACCGTTACATCCCTTACCGGCCTTAGGGCAAGAGGACAACTGACCCTATAGCATCACGACGACCGAGGAGAGACATGATTCGATCTAATCACTTTTATTACGATTTGCGGGAAGCGCTCGGCAGCCTCAAACTGCTTATGGCTTTGGTCGCTATCGGTGGTTTTTTTACGTTATATATTAGTTTTCAGTTTGTTTATCTGTTTGTCATTCTCTTTGCGATGATTATTGGGTCGCGCGGTCTCATTGGTCGGCGCTGCCCCAAATGTGATCGTGCTCTGGTGGAAAGCGGAGCCGAGCCATCGAAAAAGGATGCGTTTACCATCTACATTAACTGGGTTTGCCCCCACGACGGTTACAGCGAGCAAGAAGCTACCAAAGGCGACTCCGGGCTGTTTGGTGTCAACTAGAAAAGTAGAAGGAAAAATTGGAAATCAGAAGTAAGAGACATTTACTCTAATTTCTTTTTTCTAATTTTACCTTTGCTTTTATGCAATCTCGCCTCGAACGAACCGCAGCGCTGTTTGGGCCAGTATCGCCGCGCCAATCGGCATGGCTTCTTCATCAATATCAAACTCAGGATGATGAAACTGCTTCGGCGGGCCGTCGGGAACTTTAGCGCCCAAGAACAGCATCGCCCCCCGGCTGGCCTGAGCCATAAAGGCAAAATCCTCGCCGCCCATCGACAACGGACGATTTTCAACATTATCGACGCCAATTAAACGAGCCGAGGTATCTTTAAGCCAGCCTGTCACACCAGGATCATTGTAGAGCGCCGGATAGCCGTAATGGACCTCCATGCTGTAATCTCCACCCAAGGTTCGGGCCACAGAAAGGGCCTGCTCAATTTCGGCAATTAACTGCTGACGAACGTCATCGGTAATGCTGCGAACCGAGAAATCCATTTCTACCTCGCCGGGAATGACATTGGCCGCGGTGCCGCCAGCCAAACGCCCAATGGTTACGACTGCCGGTTGAATAGGATCGACCCAGCGCGATACAATACCGTGAATGGCCGTGAGTACGGGGGCCACTAAAAAGAGCGGATCGCGTGACAGGTGCGGCATTGCGCCGTGGCCGCCGGCCCCGAAGATTTTGGCTTTTATTCTATCGCTGTTGGCCAACGTATAGCCTTCGCCGATAGAGATTTTGCCCCGATCAACCTTGCCATCCACGTGCAGCGCGATGATCGCATCTAAGCCGTCGATTGCCCCATCATCAATCATGCGGGTTGCGCCGCTTTTGCCTTCATTATCTTTTTGCTCTTCCGAAGGTTGGAACAGGAGGCGAATTTCGCCGTCAAACGGTTCATCTTTAAGCAGCATCGCCGTGGCCATAAGCATTGTGGTGTGGGCATCGTGCCCACACGCGTGCATTTTGCCCGGCACCTGCGATTTGTACTCGACATCGTTGGCTTCCAGGATTGGCAGGGCGTCCATATCGGCCCGGATGCCGATGGTTGGTCCGTTGCCGTTGCCCAGACGGGCCACCAGTCCGGTTTTGCCAATGCCGCTTTGAAATTCAACGCCTAAATCAGCCAACGTTTTGGCTACTAAGGCCCCGGTCTGAAACTCTTCAAAGCCCAGTTCCGGGTGTTGATGAATGGTGCGGCGAAGGTGAATAAGCTGTTTCTTAAGCGATTGCGCTTTTTCTAACATCCTTCTTGTTCCTTTCCTGCAGATGATAAAAAAAAGCCAGGTAGAAACCTGGCTTAAAATGTTTTTCCGGGTTTCTATCTATGTAAATTTTTGCACAGCGCGAATAAGACGCTCCACATCAAACGGTTTGGTGATGTAATCATCAACCGGGGGCAAACCTTCAACAATAATGCGGTTATTCTGAGGTACTTTGGCGGTAACCACAATAACAGGAATGTCACTTAATTCGGAGTCATTTTTTATTTGGCGATAGACATCCCAGCCGTTCATATCAGGCATCATCAAATCGAGCAGTAAAAGATCCGGCTTGTTTTGCCGCATCACTTCTAATCCCTCTCGCCCTGATACTGCACCTATAACATTATGGCCGGATAATTTGAGTGCCTCCCGCACCAAATTAAACACAGGGCGTTCGTCTTCGATGTAGAGGATGTAGGACTCGGTTGGCATAGTTAGGATGTCCCGATAATGTGAAAAATATTACGTGGCTTTATTTTAACCTCTCCGATGAGGACTGTCAATAGGGTGTCATTATTCTACAGATAACGCGTATGTTTCAAACTCGTAAAAAATAACCGTCGATGCTGCCAATGCTGCCGTTTCCGCGCGTAAAATGCGCGGTCCTAATGATACGATTTCGGCATTTTGTCGGCGGGCACGCTGCACTTCGTCAGCCGAAAAACCGCCTTCGGGGCCGATAAACAGGGCCAGGTGTGAATCATCGAAATTAGCCAATATTTGCTTGAGAGGGTTGTTGGCGGCTTCTTCCCAGGGCAAGATAATACGGTTAGCCGTTTGTGCGTGCTCTAATGCATCATTTAGGGCGCAGGCCGGGGCAAGTGTTGGTAATTTCCCACGGCCACTTTGTTCGGCTGCTTCTTGAATGATTTGCTGCCAGCGCGATGCTTTTTTGGCCAGTGCTGTGGCATCTTTTATGACAGATCGTTGGCAGATAGTGGGTACAAAACACGATATGCCTATCTCCGTGCCTTTTTGCAGCACCCATTCAAACTTCGAACCCTTAAGCGTACCTTGATACAGGGTTAGATGCAGCGCCGGTTCGGCGGTATTCATCTGCTCGGCGATGATCTGGCCTTGCACGCTATTTTTGTCGATGTCCGTCAGTTGCACCTGACGTTCGAGGCCGGAATTGTCGAGCACGATGATCGTATCCCCCGGCTGCATGCGCAGCACCGTTTTAATCTGGCGAGCGGTATCGCCGATGATGTGAACGGTCGGCGGAGTTATTAAGTTTGGGTCAATGAAAAATCGGTGAGTCATGGTTATAAATAGGGGCAGAATTATCCTGCTAATAATTGTGGTGGCATTTGGATTGATATTAGAGAATGGTGAGATAGTTGTCAAATTAGCTTAAAATGGCTCAATGTTTAGCCTTGTGGTAAGATAGCCATTCTAATTGTAAATTGTCGATTAGGTGGAGAAACCGTTGAAGATTTGTGTCATTGTTCCAACTTATAATGAAAAAGAAAATATAACGGATTTAGTGCAACAAATTCTGGCACTGCCCATCGAGGCGCATGTGATTGTGGTTGATGACAACTCGCCGGATGGTACGGGCGATGTAGCCGATGCCTTGGCTGAGTGCCATGATCGGGTTGGTGTTATTCATCGCTCCGGTAAGTTGGGTTTGGGCACAGCCTATCTGGCCGGCTTCAGAAAAGGGTTATCCGAAGGAGCCGACCGCCTGATTACGATGGATGCCGATTTTTCTCACAACCCTTCCTATATACCCCAGTTGGTTA
>JAGRBY010000631.1 GCA_020433835.1 Anaerolineae bacterium
CAACGTTTTGGGTCTATTTAATTATAATAGATTTACGTAGTTATGACAACCTGTTTTTACCTTGAATAGGGCTTAAGATGAAAGCGGCCTCTTTCCATACACTCCAAACATCAGTATAATCATAGGTAGAGGTGAATACCAACGTGCTCGACACTGAAAACGACGAACTGAAACGCTGCCCCTTCTGCGACGAGGAAATTCGAATTAAAGCGGTTATCTGCAAACATTGCCGGCAATGGATGCCCGGCTATTCATACGAATCGGCTATACGCGATTTGGTGATTGAGAAACAGGTGACTACAAGCACCATCACCACCGTGGCCGAAGACAAGCAGACGCGTGCCGGACAACTTAAATTGGCCCTGGGTTGGGCCGCCAGCGACAAGAACTACCCCATGCGCAAATTTGATCTCTCGGCCCAAGATCTTCAGGGCATCGATCTGAGCGGTGCCGATCTACGCGAGGCCAACTTCAGCGAGGCCAATCTAAGCGGGGCCAATCTAAAAGGGTGTAACTTATCAAAAGCCAACCTTTTCCGCGTCAACCTGCACGGAGCCAATTTACGCCAAACCAAAATGTCCGACGGCTATCTGCGCGAAGCCATTTTAGAGCAGGCCGATCTCAGCGGCAGCAGTTTGCATCGGGCCAATCTGCGGGGTGTCAACCTGATTAAGGCCGTGCTGTATCGGGTTGATCTGGACGGTGCCAATCTCAAAATGGCGAACCTGCAAGACGTCAACATGCGCGACTGCTACCTCAAAGATACCAACCTGGAAGGGACAAAAATGGAAGGGGCGCATCTTAACGGCGCGCTTTTGGTACGCACAAACTTTTCCGGCTCCGACATCACCGCTTTTCAGTATCGACGGGCGCGTAGCATCGAAGAGATAATCACGCCCACCGGCCAAATCTATAACGGCGAGCCAAGTTAATGACTACAGCGCAGCCCAAAGCCGATACACTGGTGATTGCCTGCGGCGCATTGGCCAAGGAAACAAAAGAGATTGTCGATCGCCACGGTTGGTCGGTTGAACTGAAAGCGCTGCCCGCTATTTACCATATGACGCCCCTTAAGATCACCACCAATTTAGATGTGATGCTCGATGAACTGGCCGAGCACTATAATCGGGTGGTTGTAGTCTACGGCGAGTGCGGTGCAACCGGCATTGATGCGGTATTGGCCCGCCACAATGTGGTGCGCGTTAGCGGCCCGCACTGCTATGAGATGTACGCCGGAGCCGAACCCTTCGATCAAATGATGGCCGATGAGCCGGGCACCTTTTTTCTAACCGATTGGCTGCTGCGGGCTTATGAAAAAGCGGTTCTGCGCGGGTTGGGCCTCGATAAACACCCTGAGCTGGCCCCGTTTTACTTTGGAAATTATCGCCGCCTGGTTTACCTTAGCCAGGCTCCCACCGAAAAGTTAATCAATAAAGCTCAAACCATCGCCGGCTCTATGGGCTGGGCCTTTGAGCATCGTCATGTTGGTTACGGAGAATTAGAAACCCGACTTGTAAACCTACTGGCAACACCCTAAAGGAGCTACGACATCGCTATGACTTATGACGAATTACACAATCTGTCCAGTGAGCAGATGCTGGATCTGCTCGTCTCCCTCTCTTTTGACCTCTGGGCCTCGATCCACGCCCCTGAACAAGGCCTGCCCGACTATGCCTTAGCGAAAGACATTACCCGCAAGATGACCTACGGCATTGCCAAGTTTCGGAACGTGGCCGCTTTTTTTACCGCCGATTTTGAATACAGCAGTATCGAAGAAACCCAGGATTACGCCCGCGAAATTGCCAGCTACATGACCATCTACGGCGATCAAACCCCCTTGCCGGTCTTTCGTGAATTTGCCGATTGGGTGGGCACCACCGAGCGGCTCAAACGCGAGCGCGAACGCCTGGCCCGGCGCAACCCCAACTCGCTGATTGAGGATATTGAAGAGTATCTGGAAACGCATCGCACCGCGCATTTCTAGCCACAAAGAAGGCCTACCGCTTCGCGTGTAACCTCCACAAAGAAAAAAGATAGGGCCGCATTACATCTGCTAGCGCTGGTTGGGCTTTGTCGATCTCCCAAGGTGACAGTCACTGACCAATAAGTGACGGTCACCTGACTTTTGCGTAAGTCCTGTTTTTGACTTAATCCCGGCTCAACAGTAAATTTTGGTATCGACTTGTAAAAACCAAATGGGTGGATAGCGTGGCCATTAGCGTCTTTGATCTGTTCAAAATAGGGATTGGCCCCTCCAGTTCGCATACCGTAGGACCGATGCGGGCGGCGTGCCGCTTTGCCGAGGGGCTGCGCGAGCGTGGCCTGCTGGAGCAAACCCACGCCGTGAAGTCCGAGTTGTTCGGCTCACTGGGGGCGACCGGACGGGGGCACGGCAGCGATAAAGCCGTCCTGTTGGGTCTGGAAGGCGACACGCCGGAGCATGTTGATGTGACCACGGTCGATGCCCGGCTGGCGCGTATTCGCGGCGATAACCGGCTGTTGCTGTTGGGTACGCAGCCCATTACCTACCTCGAAAAGCAGCACCTCATCTTCCAGCGTAAATCGCTGCCCTATCACCCCAACGGCATGCGCTTTACGGCGCTCGATGCGACCGGAGCCGCGTTGGTGAGCCGCATCTACTACTCGGTCGGCGGCGGCTTTGTAGTCGATGAAACGGCGACCGGCGCGGACCGCATCAAGCTGGATGACACCACGCTGCCCTACCCCTTTCGCAGCGGAGCCGATTTGCTGACGCTGTGCGAAACCCATGCTATGTCGATTAGCCAGATCATGCTCGAAAACGAACAAAGCTGGCGCAGCGAGGCCGATATTCGGGCCGGACTGCTGCATATTTGGCAGGTAATGCAGGCTTGTGTCGAGCGCGGCTGCCACACCGAAGGCACGCTGCCGGGTGTGCTCAACGTCAAGCGCCGGGCGGCAGCCCTCTACCGCAAGCTGACCGGCCAGCGCGAAGAGGCCCTGCGTGATCCCCTCAATGTGATGGATTGGGTCAACCTGTACGCGCTGGCGGTTAATGAAGAAAACGCGGCGGGCGGGCGCGTGGTTACGGCTCCCACCAACGGTGCGGCGGGTATCATCCCGGCCGTGCTGCACTATTGGCATCGCTTCGGCTTTGGGGCCGATGACGACAGCATCGTCCGTTTTTTGTTGACAGCCGGGGCAATCGGCATCCTCTACAAAGAAAATGCCTCCATCTCCGGGGCCGATGTCGGCTGCCAGGGCGAGGTGGGGGTGGCCTGTTCGATGGCGGCGGCGGCGCTGTGTGAAGTGCGGGGCGGCACACCGGCCCAGGTTGAAAATGCTGCCGAAATCGGCATGGAGCATAACCTGGGCCTCACTTGTGACCCGGTCGGCGGCTTGGTGCAGATCCCCTGCATCGAGCGCAACGCCATGGCTTCCGTCAAGGCCATCAACGCCGCCCGCATCGCGCTGCGGGGAGATGGTACGCATTACGTTTCGCTAGACAAGGTCATCAAGACCATGCGCCAAACCGGGGCGGATATGAAAACCAAGTACAAAGAAACCGCGCGGGGCGGGCTGGCGGTTAATGTTATTGAGTGTTGAGGACTTTGAATGGTGTCGACTGACCCCTTGCCGGATAGGATGCCGGCGGCAATAAACGCGCTGATCGAAGCGGTTGAGACAAATTTAACGGCGGCGGCGGGCGATGCCTCGCTCTGTTTAATCGGTAAAGAGCGCCGGGGAGCCGGCCAGGTGAAATATCTTGAAGGGCAGTACTTTGCCCTTAAAACGGTCAAACGGTTGGTTGAGCAAGACGCTACAACGCCACCGGCCCACTTAGCCGACGCGTTACGGCCCAAACTGGCAAAAGCGGAAAAAATGCTGGCCCATTATCAAAGCACCGATCAGGCCAATGCCGATTGGGTACATTATTATCAAGGTGAGATTGATGGGTACCGGCAGGGGATGGCCGTGGTTACAGGCTGAAGCAACGCCTATGCGTTACCTCTTCCCAGAGTAACGGCGCATCAAAGCTTGCTTTTGATCCTCCGGTGACCGTGCCGGAGCAAGCCTTGTCGCTCCAACACACGTTGGCTGTCGATAGCGTCTCTCTCTTCCCTCCGTTGCGACAGAATATACAGTGAGCCGGAACCTACGATCACGCTCGTGATCAAACCCTCCGAGATAAACGGCCATATGATTACGCTCGTGATCGTAACCTTGATCAGACGTTCCGACGCAAAAGGACATACGATCGAGCAGTCGATCAGACGTCCCGACGCGAAAGGACATACGATCGAGCAGTCGATCAGACGTCCCGACGCGAAAGGACATACGATCGAGCAGTCGATCA
>JAGRBY010000632.1 GCA_020433835.1 Anaerolineae bacterium
GAGGTGGGTTTCGGTCGCCAGCCACTCGCCGTAGAGCGTGTAGTTGCGGTAGAACCACCAACCGCTCAGGGCGACGGTCGTCGCACCGATGATGAGCAGCCAGCGGGCTGTTCGCTGCAAATTGTGTCGGTCGACGCGGCCTTTGAGCAGGAATTGCCAGCCAATGATCGTCGCGGCCAGAATCGCTGCCATCAAACTGCTGAGTTTGGTCAGCAAGGCCAGCGCGGATAGACCACCGAGGAGGAGGGGAAGGGTGAGTTGGGTGTTTAGGTGGTTGGCTGGTTGGCTCGTGGGTTGGTTGGTTTGTTGGGTGGCTTTGAGGGCGACAAGAACGGTGAGCGATGTAAGGGCGGCGGAGAGGCTGTCGTTGCTGACGGTGGCGGAGACGCGGAGAAACTGGGGCGTGAGGGCGGTTAGGGCTGTAGCGGTGATGACCAGCGGCAGGTTGGTGGGGAAAAAATGTCGGCCAATATAAAAGGTACAGATGACGGTGATAACGCCAAAGAGCAAGCTCCACCAACGGCCGATGTGAACGGCCAGCGCGGTGTGGCTGTAAGGAAAAGCATCCATCGGGCCGTGCAGAACGAGGTTTTGGTTGTCGTTGATTACGGCTCGCACGTCGGTAAAGAGCCAGTGCGGGTTGCGCTGGAGGTGATCGAGCAGGTTATCGGTGTCGATCCAAAAAGTAGCCGCGGCCACGATGGCATAATAGAGCGGCGGCTGAGTCCCTTCCTGGTTCCAAAGCTGGTCAGGCACAGCCAGCGGCAGTCCACTGCCGTCGGCGATGTGTTTGACGTAGGGGTAGTGCAGCGTTTCGTCGGAGTTTTCAAAGATGGGGGTTAGGCTGCTGTAACCCAACCCCAATATAATGAAGAGAACAACAAATCCCCCCAGGTAAAGCGCCTGCCGCGTGAACGCCAGTTTGGATACATTCAAAGAGAAACCTCAGTAGGAAAGAAATTTATGAAGGAGATGAAAAGCGTAGGGAGTAGATAAACAATTGTGAATTGTGAATAATTAACAATTAATGGTGAATGAAAAGAAAGTTCACAATTCACAATTCATTATTCATTATTCACAATTTGTAGTGCCCTACTTCTTACTTCCTACTCCTTGCTCACAATCAGACTATTGTAGTTTTTGTAGTGTGAGACGCAAGTGCCTGATTAGCTTTTGGGGAGAAGTTGGGCAGCTAGCTGGAAACTGCGCTGTTTATACTGATCGGCTGTGGTTGGGTCGCTGCGTCGCCAAATATAGATGGGTATGTACTTTTGGATTTCATACAGCAGGTAGAATTGGCGGCGAATAAGAGCCGGTGTTGACTGGTCGCGGCGGCTGCCGTAGCCTTGCCAGAAAGGTGGCTCGCTGATGCCGCAGTAATCGAGCACCGCGTATTCGATTTCGACGTCGCCCCACAGCGCCCGGTCGAAGTCAACCAAGCCGGTGACGTTGCCGTCGGCGTCGATGAGGATGTTCTCGCTCCAGATATCCATGTGGAGCAGGCGGGCGGTGACGGGGTGATCGAAATGATGGCGGTGCAGCTCAAGTAGATCGCGCATGGCTTGGCCTTCGTCGTGATTGTAGCCGCCGCTGGCGACGACATCATCGAGCAGCTTGTGCCACATGATTTCGAAGGCCGCACCCCAATTGTCTTGAGGGGCCATCGGCTGGTGGGCACCGATGTAGCCGTATGGGGCTGTCTCCCGTTCGAGACAGGCTGTCGCGGTGAGTTTGTGAAGTTCTCTCAAATGTTCGCCAACCTGGTATAGGGTACGGTTGAACTGCGTGCCGGTCAGGCCGGATAGCTCGCTGAGCGGTTGGCCGGGCAGCGCTGCCAGCAATATATAATCGCGGTCGATCTGGCGGCGGCTGAAATCGTAGCCGACAACTTCCGCTACGGGGATGGTGGTGTTGGCCCGAATGATATCGTGAAGCTGTGGTTCCTGGTGCATCATCAATTGCTCGTAAAAAAGAAAGCCGGCGTCATCGGGCGGAGCAATCCGCAGCACGAAGCGACCGGCGTCGCACTCGACCCAGAAGGAAGCGTTGTGTTTGCCCGTTTTGACCGGGCTAATACGCAGCGAGGCCGGGTCGGTCGCGAGGTGGGCCAAGCTGATGGTGGTTAGCGTTTCAGTGTCGATAGTCATGGTCAGGCAACACCTATAAATTCCAGAATTTCCTGGGCCAATTGAACTTTGGTTTCGTTGTTGGTCATGATGGTGCCGGTGACCAGTGTGCGCAGGCCCAAATCTTTAATGGCTTGCTCTTCGGCGGCATCGGCATGGTCGATGACAAAGTCGGTTAAGACATCGTGCAGATGCCGGGCGACGCCGGTGGCTGAGACATCCATGTTCAGCTCTTGCATTAACTTTGCCGCCGGGCCTTTGAGCGCCTGTCCGCCGACCAGCGGCGACACCGCAATCTTGGGCGAGCGCGAGGCAGCCATAACGCGGCGCATCGTTGGCAGGGCCAAAATAGGATCGATGCTGAGCAGCGGGTTGCTGGGGCAAAAGACAATGGCATCGGACTGGCGCAGGGCGTTGACGACCTCGCGGCTGGGCTGGGCGGCTTCCGCGCCGGCATAGCGCAGCGCGGTTACGACCGGCTCGCATTTGCGCTTGACAAAATATTCTTGAAAAGCCAGTTCGCCCTCTTCCGTCTGCACCATCGTTCGCACCGGCTGTTCTGTCATCGGCAGGACGGTGCAGCGCACGCCCAGGCGGCGGCATAGCTCGGTGGTGACCCAGTTGTAGGAATAGTTATCGTGTAGCCACTTTGTTCTGAGTAAGTGGGTGGCTATGTCGCGATCGCCCAGTTGAAACCAGGTGGGGCCGGCGTAGCGAGCCATTGCCGCCATTGTATTCCAGCTTTCGTCTTTGACGCCCCAGCCTGTGGCCGGGTTGTTGATGCCGGCCAGGTTGTACATGACCGTATCGAGGTCGGGGGCGATGTACAGGCCGAGATGTTCGAAATCGTCGCCGGTGTTGACGATGATGGTCAGGTGCTCCGGGGCTACAATTTGAGCCAGCCCGTAGGCCAGCTTCGAGCCGCCGACTCCACCGGCCAGGGCAACAATGTTTTTGGTTATTTTTGTCATCAGGTTATCTCCTTTGAGAGCAGTCAGCTTTCTATGCCCCAAACCACTTTGACTTCAGCCACCACAGTACTCCAAAAGCCAACGCAAAGCCAATTAGATTGGCGACAAAGTAGGCGGTTCGGCGGCGGGGCGAGACGGATAGAATCTCGACCGGGCTGGGTAGGGGGGTGGGGGTGGGTGTTACGGTTGGCTGGACGGCTATCGGCTGGCGCTGGTTGGGTGAGCCAGGTTCGACGATGAGCAGGGGCGGGCCGCCGATGAAGCAGTCGCCGTCGGTGCAGGTGGCTGGTGGTAGGTCGAAGTGGTACAGGCCGCGTTCGGCGCTGATGGGTTCGGTTTCGCCGGTGGCGTAGACCAGTTTTGCCCGATCGGCAATGGCGTTGACCGTGACATCGCGTGGGGTGCGGGCTACGTTCCACAACACGGTTACGGTTTCGTTGGGTTTTTCAAAGACGACGGTGGTGACATCGCCCCGATCAAAGTAGGTGACGTTCTCAAAACCGGCCAGATAGGTCGTTACCACGTGATAGGCGTCGAAAGCGGGTCGGCGGGATTTGTCGCCACGCAGCAGGCCGAATGGCTGGACGTCTTCGGGGTGTTCGGTGCTGTTGAACAGCTTGTAAATCTGGATGCGCTCGGCTCCGGCGGCGAAGGCCATGGCGTGAACCTGAATCATAAACCAGCTTTGCTCATCGAGTGAGGCTTTGAAGCGCGGCTCGCGGTGCGGTGGTTCGAGCGGGTCGCTGCTGGGCGGGGCGTTGGTCTCGTTGAGCCAAATCGCTTTGTCCTGCATGCCGTAGCGATCCATAATGCTGCGAATGTCGGACAGTACATCGTAAATCTGGTGGGGCTTGTAGTAGAGGTGGTAGATGGCCCCATCGAAATAGTAATCATAGTTGGGCGCTTCAGGGTCGGCGGTGATGATGTCGAGCAGACGGGCCAGGTACTGGGGCTGATCGTATTCATCGTCCCACCAGTAGGTGAGGCCCGATAGATAGACCTTCATCGTGGGATCGACGGCCTTGATGTTGAAGTAGGCGGTTTTGAACAGTTCGACGTAATCTTCCGGCGTGCCGTTCCAGGTGCTGCCGGGGTGATTGGCGTCCCATACGTCCGGCTCGTTCCAGATGATCCAATGGTGAATGCGGCCTTTGTACTGTTCGACCAGCCGCCGCACAAAGTTGCCCCAGGCGGCCATATCCGGCACATCTTTGGCGGTAGGGTTGTTGGGATCGTTG
>JAGRBY010000633.1 GCA_020433835.1 Anaerolineae bacterium
GAAGAAGCCGCCTTTGCCCTCCAGTACGGCCACGGCATCGGTCTGGCGATTTGGGAAAAACCGGTCTTCAGCCGGCTGGTTTCGTTGGATCACCCGGAGATTATTGAAGAGGGCATGGTCTTTGCCCTGGAAACCTTCTGGCCGGCCAGCGACGGTTGGTCCGCCGCCCGCATTGAGGAAGAGTTGGTCGTGACCAAAGATGGTTGCCAGGTGATTACCCGCTTCCCGGCGGAAGAGTTGCTGGTGGCCGGAACGCGTTACTACGCCGCCACCGGCCCATTGTCACCGACACGCGACACCGAATCTCACAAAAATATTCAGTACGGCAACGGCAGCAGCCCTTGGGAGTCGGTTCGTTTGGCCAGTAAAGCGTAGACAGTCGGGCGCTGCTATAAAGTTAAGCAATGAAGCATCCCGAGTAGCGCGAAATGGAATGGAGCGCGTATCGAGGGGTGCGGCTACAACAACGACTCGGAGCCAACCCGCACCCCTCGATACGGTCTCGCAAACTCGACTTACTCGGGATGCTATTCACTTAGTGGCAATAAGAAATCGCTAGAAATAACTTTAGAAATCGGGTGTAAGGAGATAACCCTTGCCAAAAGAGATCATCATGCCAGCCCTGGGGATGGCCCAGGAGACCGGAATTTTGATAGAGTGGTTTAAAGCGGAAGGTGAAGCCGTAACCCAGGGCGAACCGTTGATGGAAATCGAAACGGACAAAGCCGCCGTTGAAATCGAATCGCCGGTTTCCGGGGTTTTAGCCCATGTCACTGCTCAGCCCGGCGATGAAATTCCGGTGGGGCAAACCATCGCGCTCATCCTTGCGCCCGGTGAGTCCGCGCCGCAGCCCACCGCAGTTTCTGAAGCTGCTCCCGCGCCCTCAAACGCGGTTGCGGAGAAGGCGGATAAGATTGACGTGTTAGCCAGCCCGCTGGCCAAACGCGTGGCCGCCGAACATCAGGTGGATTTGGCCCAGGTCAAAGCGGCAAGCGGCCGAATTCAAAAAGAAGATGTGCTGGCTTACGTGGCATCTCAACAAAAAGATAAGGCGACTAATGGTCGAGTGCTGGCCTCGCCCAAAGCCCGTCGGCTGGCCCGCGAGCAACATCTGGAGTTGGCGACCATCACCGGCAGCGGTCCTGATGGTGCGGTGTTGGCCGCTGATGTGTTGACCGCGGCCGCATCGGCACAGACAGAAGAAGGAGCACCTGCTGCGGCAGAGGTAACTACCCCGGCCCCAACCATCGACACGCAAACCGCACCGATGAGTCGCATGTGGCAAGTTATGGCCGAACGTTTAACCGAGAGCTGGACAACGGTCCCCCACTTCTATTTAGAACGCGAAGTCAATGCCGGCCAACTCCTGGCCTGGTGGGACAAGGTCAAACAGCGGGTTGAGGACAAAATCACTCTGACCGATCTCCTGGTCAAGCTGGTGGCTGCTGCGCTGCGCAAGCATCCACGGGCCAATGCCGCCTGGCAGGATGGAACGATTGTGTTGAATAGCGAGGTCAATGTCGGGCTGGCGGTAGCCGTTGAAGAGGGCTTGTTAGTGCCCGTTATCCATCAGGCCGACACCTTAGGCTTGGCGGCTTTGGCCGAACGGCGGCAGGTCATTGTCGAGCGAGCCAGGTCCGGCAAACCGCCGCTGGCCGATTTACAAGGCGGAACCTTTACCATCAGTAACCTGGGTATGTTCGGCATCGACTCCTTCAAGGCCATCGTCAATCCACCCCAGGCCGCCATCTTAGCGGTGGGGCGCATCGCCGATAAAGTGGTGCCGGTCAACGGCCAACCGGCGGTACAGCCGATGATGACCCTCACCCTGTCGTGCGATCATCGGGTCGTTGACGGGGCCAGAGGGGCGCAGTTCTTGCAGACCGTTGCCGGCTTTATTGCAGAACCGTTAGCGGTATTGGATTAACCGATGGCCAACCCACCTGTTCAGCTTGAGCTATATTCGGATGTCCACTGCCCCTACGCCTACATCACCATGTACCGGCTGCGCCAACTGCGCGACGAATATGCCGATAAAATCACGCTTGTTCATCGCAGCCTGGCCCTTGAGTATGTTAACCGTCGCGGGACGCCCTACAACATCATCAATGCCGAAACCCCCATCCTGATGCTGGAAGAACTCGACATTCCTTACCATCCCTGGCACGCCCCCCTAACCGAATGGCCGGCGACCATGTGGCCTGCTTTTGAGGCCATCAAATGCGCCGAAGCGCAGAGCTACACCCTGGCCGACGAGCTTGATTGGGCCATCCGCCAGGCATTTTTTGCCGAAAGTCGCTGCATCTCAATGCGACATGTGTTATTTGAATTGGCCGAAGCGGTTGGCCTGGCTATGGCCGATTTTGCCGAGGCATTTGACAGCGGAGTCCACAAACACAAGGTTCTGCAAGAGGCCCAAATGGGCTGGGAAACGCTCAAGGTCGAGGGCAGCCCGACGTTTGTCCTTCCCTCCGGGGAACAAATCTCGTATCTGGCCTTGCCCAAAGTCAAGATGGACCCCAAACGAAATTATCGAGCCTGCGCCGTCGAGCCTGCGCCGTGCTCCGGTCAGGACTGTCTCGATTACTATCGGCAATTGTTTGACGATGTTTTAAAAGGAAGTAACGGTGTCTAATACGCATGTTCGTGTTACGCGTTTTCGCCAATGGTTAGAACACAGATTAGCAGGATTAAACGGATTAAAAATGTAATAACCTAAGTTGCTGCCCTTAAGCCTAATACCCTATTTGAACCACAAAGACGCAAAGAACACAAAGATTTTATATAAAACTTGGCGTCTTCGCGGTCAAATCTACTACATCTGCTGATGGGTAACAGCTTGATTTAATAAAAAATCCGTCCATCCTGCGCATCCTGTTCTAACCCCAGAGAGCAAAAATAAATCCTGTTTGATGATCTTACTAAACCAGGGGGAAGTAAAAAATGACGACTATAGAACGATTAAGAAGCGCCACCGCGCGTGTGGCCAGTACCGACGATGCCGCCAGCACAGAGTTAGGCGAATATGGGGCGTTGGTCAACGGCCAATGGCTCAAAACCGGCGATGCCATTGAAGTTCGCAGCCCTTATGACGATGCTTTGGTGGCTGTCGTCCATCGAGCCGGGCCACAAGAGATAGAAGCGGCGATTGCGGCTGCGGTCGAAGCCTTTGCCGTGACCCGCAAAATGCCCTCGTGGCAACGCGCTGAAATCCTTGAAAAGATCAGCGCCGGTATCGCTGCCTGCCGCGAAGAGTTTGCACGGACCATCACTCTGGAGGCCGGTAAACCCATCAAAACGGCGCGTGCCGAAGTTGATCGCGCCATCTTTACCTTCAAAATCGCTGCCGAAGAGGCCAAGCGCATCTACGGCGAAATCGTTCCTCTGGATTGGATGCCGGGTATGGAGGGCCGCGTCGCCCATATCCAGCGGGTTCCCCTGGGGCCGGTCTCCGGCATCTCGCCCTTTAATTTTCCGCTCAATCTGGTGGCCCATAAAGTGGCTCCGGCTCTGGCGGCGGCCTGCCCGATTGTTATCCGACCGGCCTCGCAAACACCCGTTAGCGCCCTGAAATTAGGCGAATTACTGCTTGAGGCCGGTTGGCCTGAAGGCGGTTACGCGGTGGTTCCCAGCACGACCCAAGATGCGGCTCCGCTGGTTGAAGATGAACGCCTCAAGAAACTGACCTTTACCGGCAGTCCGGCGGTGGGGTGGGCCTTGAAAGCGCGGGCCGGTAAGAAACGCGTGACCCTTGAGTTAGGCGGCAATGCCGGCAATATCATCCACAAGGATGCCGATGCAGCCTATGCCGCCGGCCGGGTGATTATGGGTGGCTTCTCTTATGCCGGTCAATCCTGCATTTCTGTCCAACGTATTTATGCTCACACCGACATCTATGAAGGCTTTGTCGATGAACTGGTTCCCAAAGTCAAAGCGCTGAAGGTGGGTAATCCTCTGGATGAAGCGACGGATGTTGGCCCGATGATCGATCTTGGGGCCGTGGATCGTGTTGAAACCTGGGTTCAAGAGGCTGTTGCCCGAGGCGCTGAAGTGTTGGCCGGCGGCGAACGCGACGGCAACCTCTGGCAGCCGACCGTATTAGCCGCCATTGAGGAAGATATGCGGGTTTCGTGTGAGGAAGTATTTGCGCCGTTGGTCGGCCTTTACCGTTACACCGACATTCACCAGGCGATTAAAGCTGTTGATACCAGCGATTTCGGGTTGCAAGCCGGGCTGTTTACCAACAATTTGGATGTAATCCAAGCCGCATTTGACGGCATCGAAGTAGGTGGCTTGATGGTTAACGATGTCTCGACCTTCCGGG
>JAGRBY010000634.1 GCA_020433835.1 Anaerolineae bacterium
ACTGCGGATCGTTTTCATCAATCGCGCCCAGAGCTTTGAGGCTGGCTTTCTGGGCTTCGGTCAGGCCGGTCACGCCGGTGATGTTCATTCGTTCGTAGGGACGGTCAGGGCGAAGGGTTTTGAAGCACTCGCCGGTTTGGACGTCCCAGAGTTTGATTGTGTCATCATAGCTACAACTGGCTAGTATCTTACCATTTGAAGCGAAGTTCACTGACCTGACCCAATTAGTGTGACCTTGCAGAGTTCTGACACAGTTTCCTGTGGTTGTATCCCACAATTTCACAGTTTGGTCACCACTTCCAGAAGCCAAGGTATTGCCAATCGGGCTAATGGCTATGGAACTGACCTTACCGGTATGACCTTGCAGAGTTCTAATAGGGGCTCCTGTGTCAACATCCCACAATTTTATAGTTTGGTCACCACTTCCGGAGGCCAGAATACTGCCATCTGGGCTAAAGGCTACTGACCTGACTAAATTGGTATGACCTTGGAGAGTTCTGATACAGCTTCCTGTGGCAACATCCCACAATTTTACAGTTTGGTCACCACTTCCAGAAGCCAGGATACTACCATCTGGGCTAAAGGTTACTGACCCAACTAAATTGGTATGACCTTGCAGAGTTCTAATAGGGGCTCCTGTGTCAACATCCCACAATTTCACGGTCTGGTCATCACTTCCGGAGGCCAGGATGCTGCCATCTGGATTAAAGGCTATGTCATTGATCCAATTGGTATGTGCTTTGTTAAAAAAAAGTATTTGACCATCATTGCCACTCAAATGAAGCTCACCAGTGTGAGTTCCAATAGCTAATAAATTTCCATTTGGATTATATACTACGGATGAGATAGCTCCGAAAGCATTATTGAAAACATTATCGAGCAGATTGGAGTAAGCAAGATTTGTATCTTGTAGATTCATACCTTGTAAATAAGCTTGTCGAATAGTTAGATGAGAAAAATCAAATTCGTTAATATGACTGCCCAGATGAAGTAGCAAATTGAGTATATTACCTCCAGAATAGCTGGGTAAACGAGACGTTAAACCTTGCAGTCTAGTCAAGACATTTTGTAAACTATGCTCCAACTTCTTTATATCGAGACTCGCCAGTAGTTTATCGCTTAATGGCTTGAGAATAAGCCGCATCTGACTCTCTCTAACATACGTCTTTGCGGTAGCCTTTATCAACGCAAAGCGCTGGACTAGATTAATGTTTCCTAGCGTAATCTCCTCACAAACTCGTTCGATAAACCGCTCGGTTAGATATTCTGTAATCACGTTTTGCAACGTAAAGCGCCCGGCACTTCTCTCAATTAAAGAGCGTCGTTGCAATGCTTCCAACGCCTCCAGCAATTCTGCTGGCGAGACCGGCTCGATGAGATCTTCACGAAGTTCCTGTAAAGTCACCGGTTCACGCTCGATGGCTAACCAATACATAATATCCTGTTCCAACTTTGATAGCCGGGTGAATTGCTGTTCCAATAAATATTTCATTTCGCCAAACATTGTGGTGATCTCCTCCAAGAAGATAGGGATATCACCGCCATACAAATCTTGAATGGTGGCTGAGACCTGACGCAAGGCCAGCGGATTACCGATGTAGCGTTGCGTTAGCGCTGCCCAAGCTGCTTCGTCACCGTGTAGCGATCTGTCTTTTAGTAAGTCGTGACTGTCGCGTTGGGTGAGACCGGTTAATATCAGCGTTTGCACAGTAACCAGAGGCACTAACTCCCTCGGCTTCTCGCGGCTGGTGAGTAGAAGGCAACTGCGATGAGCCATACTGCCGATTTGACGCAAGAACTGACCGTAGCTTTCATACCCGTCTCGATATTGACCGGCTCGACTGCCTTCGAGCAGGATGGCTTCGGCGTTGTCGAGAATAATCAAACAGCGTTTTTGACGAAGACAATCACTGAAGAGGCGAAGCTGCCCATCGAGATGATCGGGTAGGTCGAAAAACTGCTGATCGGATAGAAATTTGATGCAATCGAGCAGTATTTCCGGCAAGGGGGGCGCATTGCGCAGCGAGCGCCAGATGACGTATTCAAACTCGGCTTTGATCTGCTGCGCAACCTTGGTAACCAGCGTCGTTTTCCCGATGCCACCCATACCGAGTACGGCGATAAGGCGGCATCGGTCTTCAACGGCCCATCGGGTTAGCTGTTCCATTTCATTCTGACGCCCAACAAAGATACTAACGTCGGGAGCTTGGCCCCAGTCCTCACGTGGAAATGGACTTGTTGAGCTAATCGCAGGTAGAGCTTCTTCCCCAAGGGTTGCTTGGAACACCAGCGTTAACGCTTGATGTTGGTCTTCCGGCAGGTGTAGCGCCTGAGAAAACTTGCTAATGTACTCGGCGCTGGGAAGGCGCTCATTGCGTTCGATGCGAGAGACGGTCGTGTGGTCGTAGGTAAGGAGTTGAGCCAGTTCTTTTTGCGTCAGTGAGGCGTCCAGTCGATGCCGGCGGAGCAGCTCTCCGATAGTCATTTGGGGGGATGCAGATGTCATAATTACCCTCCTTGAAATAGCCTTAGTAAAACAAATCGCTGATTTGTTCCAATTGGGGCAAGTCAGCGACTTGCCCTACTGTCTTTTCTCGGTTCATTTCCAGTTGGGAGTGGTGTATTACTATTGCAAATGGTGGTGGCTAAACCCATACTACTGTAACTTGTTACGACCGTCAATCCGCTAAAAGACCGAAACAGCCTTGCCTTTATTCAATCTTAGATTTTGTTGGCGGTGAAGTTGATATGATTTATTAATTCGTTGCCTTCTCCATAAATAAGGCCAATCTCCCAATCTCTGATCTCTAATCTCCTGTCATAAACTTATCCTCCGAAAATCCACCAGGGTATAAAGATGACCAGCCAGACGACGATAAAGATAAGAGAACCGAAGATAAGGATGCAGCCGGTTGGATCAGTGCTCATCGTGGCTCTGAGGATCGCCACGACGATAAAGATACCCATAACAATACCTAAGCCTAACATCGCTAGCATGGTGCCACTCCTTTCCTCTACTGTTCAGGACTTACGCAGTTATAAAGGTGACAGTCACTTGGACACTCTAAAATCGACCTGTTTGGGCTAATCGCATACTGATTTATAACCAATAAGTGACTGTCACCTGACTTTTGCGTAACTCCTGCTGTTGTGACGCTTGCTTGAATTGAATTGTTTTTAGTGTAGTACAAATCGCTTTGCACTTCAGTCGAATATTTGCGTGTGATTTGCGCAAATTGAGAAAGGGGAGGAGGGTAATAAAAAGGTTGGCTAAGATGTCTTATGGTTAGGAGAAGAAAAAAGAAGAGTATGAACGCAGTAGAATTCCCAAAAAACCCAATTTTTGGGAAGGGCGTAACCAAATTAAAGTCAAATTAACTAAATTAACGCCAATCTAAGGGCATAGCCTTATTCTACTATTAAGGTTTCTTGACGAAACGGTTATAATATAATAAGTAAACAATTTGAATCTCTTGGGGAAAGTTCATGGCAGACCAAGGAAAATCGAAAAGTGTTCAGGAAAAGATAAGAGAGGCGCTTGAAAAACTCGGTGAAGCCCTTGATGATTGGCTCGCCGGTGCCCGTCCTCAGCCACAACCCATTCCTGTGCCGGTCGATAGACGCCCTTATGGAAGACGAAGAAATTATTAAAACGTGACAGGTTCAAAAAGGTAGCGATAACCTGTGAATGATAAGGCCCCGGCGACTTGTATAAGTCGCCTTTGAGTCGTTTGTTGCAAGAAACTATTATCAATCCCATCAAAGTAGATTGATGACTCTCGGCTCGTAATCGACTACCACTGCCGCTTGCCTCGGTCGTCAATCTGTGTTTAGGAGAACACTATGACCACACTCACTGTTGACGACCTCGCTGAAGAAATACCCTCTCCCAAAGAAAAGCTTGTTGTTTTTGATACCACACTTCGCGACGGCGAGCAATCGCCCGGTGCAACCCTCAATATTCAGGAAAAATTAGAAATCGCCCGCCAACTGTCGCGCCTCGGTGTTGATGTGTGCGAGGCCGGTTTTCCCATCGCCTCGCCCGGCGACTTTGAAGCCGTGCGCCGTATCGCCACTGAAATCGGCCCGTTGACCGAAGGGCGCAAAAGCGGCCAGCCGATGACTATCGCCGGTTTGGCCCGCGCCAACAAAACCGATATCAATCGCGCCTACGAAGCCGTTAAAGTCGCGCCACGCCACCGCATTCACACCTTTTTAGCCACCAGCGATATTCATCTGCAACACAAACTCAAAATCGACCGGGAAGAGTGCGTCGATCAGGTTATCCAGGCCGTCACCTACGCCCGCAGCCTGTGTGA
>JAGRBY010000635.1 GCA_020433835.1 Anaerolineae bacterium
ATTTATCTTGGTCTAGACCATCGTTTTCGACCAGTAATATATGCATAGTAAACTGTCCCCCCTCGACCATCGTTGTCTCTATTCTGAGAGACGAACGGTTATTATATTCAAACCGGCTCTGGATTGCAAAGCATTTAATACGGACAAAATGTAAAATGGATAATACGTTGTGTTTCGGCCGTGACTTTAAAGCGGTCGTCTAAGCGATAACCACATAGCCACATAATGGTTTTTCCTGACACCAAAAGTGGAATCCGGCTGCGATCCGGCTCTGGAATTTTTGCATCGACCATGAAATTTTTTACTTTTTTACGATGACCTGACCCCAACGGATAAAAGTGATCGCCCGCCTGCCGGGTTCGGAGTATCAAAGGCTCGGTAACCTTGTCGGCATCAACAAATGCCTCCCAGCGACCGGCCTGCTGAATCCGCTGCCATAGTGACGGTTCCATGGGCATCGTTTCGCTATTAAGCTGCCACGTGGTAGAAGGCAGCCGGATGACTCCCGGAACTTCGATGACTATGGATTGATCGGCCCCCAACTGTGGATTCTTACTATTGTGAGACGCAATAACTTCTTGCTCAAACCCAATAGTGATGGTGTGATAATCGAGCCGAACCCGAAGTCCGTCCGGTAGTGTAACCACAGCTCCGGTACGACCTCTCTCTAAAACCTCGATAACATTGTCGATATGTTCAAAGCCAATGTTGAGCAGATTTCCCCGGATCTGCTCAATAGCGCGTCTTAAAGTGGCGCGCTTCAGCCCAGTTGGTAAGTTTAGCCAGGCCGTTCGCTGCAAGTCGATGCGCCGGTCTGTGCTGGCGGCGATAATAGACGGCCATGTTTGGTTAACCTGCTGCTCTATCAAGGCGACGTCAGCAGCAATACTGTGTGCGGTTCGGCGCAACAGTTGCCGGATGTTGGGATTATACTGTTCCAAATAAGGCATCAGTTCGTGTCGAAGCCGGTTTCGAAAATAAACCGTATCTTGATTAGAAGCATCGTGGCGCGGCGCGAGATTATGCATGTGGCAATACGCATCTATGTCGCTGCGTGATGTATCAAGTAAAGGCCGGATCAGGGTTAGTCCTGCCGATGATGCAAAATCGGGCGACAGATCGGCCAGGGCGGTTTTCGGCATCATACCGCGTAAACCGGTTAGCCCGCTGCCGCGCAAAAAGTGCATAAGTACGGTTTCGGCCTGGTCATCGGCATTGTGGCCTACGGCAATGCAGGTAGCTTCAACCTTATAGGCCACTTCCGCCAAAAAGGCATAGCGAACCTGACGAGCGGTCTCTTCAACGGATTGCCGTTTTTGCTCGGCCAGATCAGCTACCGGATGCGCTGCCACAAAAAAAGGAAGCTGCCATTGGGCGGCGATTGTTTGAACAAATTGTGCTTCGTAATCAGAATCAGGGTGACGCAGTTGGTGGTTGAGGTGGGCCACAGTGGGGGTCGCCAAATTAAAGGTGCGACAGATTTGTGTTAAAACATGCAGGAGGCACAGCGAGTCTGGCCCGCCGGAAACGCCGACTACTATCTTATCACCAGGTGTTAATAGTGCATTTTTGCGACAATAAGCTTCAATATGCGCTGGTAAATCAAAATCCACGGTTACCGTCTTATGACGCAGGCGTTACAGCCAGTGCATCAGCAATCTCGTGGAGTTTGTGGGCATGCGAACTGGTTAGGAATGTTTGGCGCGTTTCTTCAGACTCGATATGCTTCAGCAGCTTTTTCTCGATGGTTTGAGCTTGCGCTACGGCGCTTCTTGCGGCACTGGCATTACCGGCACATTGATAGACATAGGCCTGCTGAATACAGACAGCGTAGTGTGTCAACCGGCTGGCTGTTTCTTTAGCCATTGCTGCCGCCTGAGCAAGAGCTTCAAGCGCTGCATCAAACCGTTGATGGTGTGTCTCGATAATGGCTTGTAGCCACAGTCCGCGGGCTATAAACTCTTTCATCTCGCTTACACGGGCCAAGTTGAGAAGATTGTTTAAACAGCTTTGGGCTTTGTCCCAGGCATTGGTATCAATATAAGTGCGAACAAGCTGATAAAGAATCATTACTTCATCAGAGGTAAAGCCCATGTTGTGGGCGTTGACCTGCACATTTTCTAACTCAATTACCGCCTCGTTCAGGCGGTCGAGGTGCCGGTAGGCCGTGCCCAGAATAGCCTGCGATTTCATGACATACAGCGGCGAGCCAAGCTCATGGGCTAACTGAACGCTCTGTTCGGCCTGACGTAGACCCTGCTCGGCCAGCCCCACCGTTAAATCAGAGTAACCCATCCAGGCCAGACCCAAAGCAATAGAAGATTTTTGTTCTTGTTCTTTGGCTAATTTTAAGCCTTCTTCCAGAGTTTCTTGGGCTTCATCTATATAGCCTTGATACAGGAAGGCCAGCCCCTGATAATATTTGATCAATGGTATACGGTAAAAATCACCCGACTTCTTGTGTAACTCAACCAACTCTTGGCCCGTGTTCTGGGCTTTGCGATAGTCGGCTGTAAAAACCTGCCCCATCAAGACAGAGTAGAGGGAGTTCATAAGGCCGTTGCGATAGCCCAACCGCTGACAGAGCGGGATAATATCCTCTTCATAGCGTTCCAGACTGGCTTTGATCTCACCCTGCTCCAGCATAACCTTGGCTAATCCGTCTTCGGCTGTGAGGTAAGCTGCGTCATACTCTACCTTGGTGCTTAACTCGCTGGCTTCCCGATAATAAGCGGTGGCAGCGGTTAATTCTCCCATTTGGTAATGGAAATTGCCTAATTGGTTGAGTGTGTCGGCAATGCCTCTTTCATCGCCAACCTGCCGAGCTACCCCCAGAGCCTTCTGGAAATATTCGGAGGCCAGGGTGAAATTATGATGGCTGGCCTGAAGTGCGCCGTTGCCGTTGAGGGCACGCATTTGAGCCGGTACATCGTTTAGCTCCTCGGCTTTGGTCAGCATCGCCTCATAATCGGCCATGGCTTCTTGCAGTTCACCCAGACGGGTGTTAATTTTGGCCCGCCCTTCGTAAATTTCCAGCACTGTTTTTTGATCAACCCGCGAACCGATAATGTCAACTATCCTTAGAGCGTCCGTATAAAAGTTTGTCGCTTCTTGATTGGCAAAGGATTGAATAGCTGCTACAGCCGCCCGTTGATAATAGCGCAAAGCCCGATCCCAGGTTTCGCTCTTTTCGTAATGCTCGGCCACTTTGGGGGCATACTCTTCGCCCAACAGCCAATACTGGCGCGAGAGATAATCGCCAATTTGTTTATGGATAAGCTGCTTCTGCTGGTGCAGCAGCGAGCTATAAGCCGTTTCGTGCGTGAGTATATGTTTAAACATATACTCAGAGTCATCATTTTCACGCACTGAGATTAAATCGGCGTTTTCAAGCTGTTTCAGCGCCTTTTCCAAAACTTCAGGCTCATTGACAATCGGTTCTAAAATAAAATGGGGGAAGACACGCCCGATAACCGCTGCTATCTGAAGCACGCGCCGCACCTGTTCCTCCAGCCGATCAATACGGGCGGTCAGAACGCCTTGCAACGTATTGGGAATTTCGATTTCGGTGACCGGCCGGGTAATGGCCCAATGGTCATCTACCCGTTCGATAGCACCTTCTTCAATCAAGCTGCGGATAACTTCTTCCAAAAATAAGGGGTTGCCCTCAGCCCGATTGAGGAAGAGGTTTTCAACTTCTTCCGGCATCGGATCAATTTTGAGCAAATGGCGAATAACCTGCCGGCTTTCTTCTGCGGTAAGCGGCCACAGCACCATTTCTTTATAGCGTTCGCTCAATTCGTCGGCTGTAGACGATTTTATCTCCCAGAAGGCGGTGCCTCGTTCTAAACGGGTGACACAAATAATTAAAATAGGGTTGTAAACGGTCAGGGTAAATAAAAATTCAATTAACTGGACCGAGCTTGTGTCGGCCCAGTGCAAATCTTCAAAAACCAACACCAACGGTTGGCGCGTGATCAGCGCTTCGACCCATTCGCCCATGGCCACAAAAATGCGCCGCTGTAAAGTTTGCGGATCGTTGCGAGGAATATCGGTATCGGTTCGGCTTTCGAGCTTAACGCCTAACATGGCTGCCAGATAAGGCACAACCTCATCCTTGCGATGGCTGAACAACTCGTCACCCATGGCTGCCAGCTTGAGCTTTACTTGGGTATCATCGGCATTTTCCGGCAGTTGCAGGTAACTATACAGAATGTCGACGAAAAGCCGGTTGGCAAATGACTGCCGGTAAGATAGCCCTCGGCCAAACAGCCACAGCGACTTATTTTCCGTTTCGTTTTGTTGAACCGTTT
>JAGRBY010000636.1 GCA_020433835.1 Anaerolineae bacterium
TTTTTTATTTTTTTTGGTGTTGGAACCGCTATTTTACAAACGTGGCCCTCAATGGATCAACTTAAAAAGTGTTGCACATTAGGTTTATTATGTGCCTCTGGCAGCATATAAGGCCACGAGGTAAAGGTCATCTATGAAAGAACAGATCTGGCACCAGCATTATGATCCCGGTGTCAAACCATCGCTCGACTACCCTGCCTATCCGATTGCCGCATTTTTAGAGAAAACCGCCCAAAAATATCCCGATAAAACTGCGCTTATTTTTGGAGGGTTGGCTCCGGTGGTGGGCGAGCAGCACGACACCATTACTTTTGGCAAGCTCAACACCCTGGTCGATAGTTTTGCTGCCGGGCTGCAAAAGTTGGGTCTGCAAAAAGGAGATCGCGTAGCCTTATACATGCCTAACTGCCCCCAGTTTGCCATAGCTTACTATGGCACGTTACGAGCCGGCGGTATTGTGGTTCCCTGCAATCCATTGTATGTAGCCCGCGAAATTGAACATCAGCTCAAAGACTCCGAGGCCAAGGTGGCCGTGGTTTTGAGTATGCTGTACGACAATATCAAAAAAATTCGAGAGCATACCTCACTTCAGCATGTTATTGTCACCAATATCAAGGAATATTTTCCCGGCCTGCTTAAAGCGTTGTTTACCTTGACCAAAGAGCGCACAGAGGGGCATCGCATTAACATCGCCAATGAGGCCAATACAATTTGGTTTCAAGACTTTCTTAAAAAAGCACCCAAAACACCCACCCCGGTTAGCGTTGTACCCGATGATACAGCCGTGTTGATGTATACCGGCGGCACAACCGGGGTACCCAAGGGGGCGCAGTTAACGCACAGAAATTTGGTAGCCAATGCCTTTCAATCCCTGGAATGGTTAAGCGGCGGCGGCAGTACCAACGGGCAAGAAGTGATGGTCACCGCTTTACCTCTCACCCACAGCTATTCGATGACCGTGTCAATGAATCTCTCCGTATTTAAGGGTTACCCCCAAATTATTATCCCTGACCCACGCAATATTGCACACGTTTTAACCAGTATCAACATCCACAAACCGACCTTATTTCCCGGAGTACCCAATCTTTATAACGCACTAAACCACCACACCGACGTTAAAGCCGGCAAGTACGATCTGCACTCCATCAACCTCTGTTTGTGTGGCGCGGCCCCGCTGCCGCTTGAAGTTCAGGAAGAGTTTCAACGCATTACCGGCGGCAAGCTGGTTGAAGGCTATGGTTTGAGCGAAACATCGCCGGTATCGCTGGCCAATCCGCTCAACAGCGGCGGGCGTAACGGTACCATCGGTATGCCTCTGTCAGACACCGAGGCTAAAATTGTCGATTTGGAAACCGGCTCAAAAACGCTTGGCCCCAATAGGCCCGGTGAGTTATGTATTCATGGGCCGCAGGTGATGAAAGGCTACTGGAACATGCCCACCGAAACCGCCAACACGCTGCGCGTTGATGCCGAAGGTAAAATCTGGCTGCACACCGGCGACGTGGCCGAAATGAGTGAAGATGGCTACTTTCGGCTGGTTGATCGCCAAAAAGAGGTTATTTTGGCTTCCGGTGGCCTCAATGTTTATCCCCGTGATATCGAAGAGCGCCTTTACGAACATCCCAAAGTGATGGAAGCGGCGGCTATCGGCGTGCCGGTTAACAGTTCTAACCAGCGAGCCAAAATCTTTGTGGTGCTTAAAGATGGGGCCAACATCACCGAAGATGAACTGATCGAATGGTGCCGCGAAGGACTGGCTAAATATAAAATCCCCAAGTATGTTGAATTTCGCCATGAACTGCCTAAGTCGATGGTCGGCAAAGTACTGCGCCGGCAACTTATGGAAGAGGAAGAGAAGGCCGAAACGGAGGAGAAAGAAGCGAACGACGAATGAGCAGCCCGCAAAAATCAGGCCGGCTTGTCCTCAATCACTCCACCCACATTCCCGGCTTGATACCGGTTTTAACCCGTCTGGCCGAACAACCCGGTATTCAAACCGTAACGCCGGGCCGCTTGGCTCGGGTTAAGGGCCGCCCCATACCCTTAAAAATACGGGTTACAGTGCCCATCACCGGCGGTCATAAAATGCAGGCTCGGTCAAAAGGCAGCGTGCAAGAAGTTTTTGTAATTACCTCGTTAAGTGCAAAAGAGCTACAAAAACTAGTTGACGGTTTACAAAAAAAGAATTAATATTCGCTTTGCCCCTTCAAACAGAATACTCTGAGGAGCGGATCAGAAATTGAATTTGCGAAAATTTAGGCCCTAATATCCCGCTCATACACGCTGTTTTTTCGCAAATAAGTCGCAGTAATCGATAAAATAGGACTCATATCAGGCTTGACGCGAGCTATGTTTACTTGCTATACTTTTTTAAGGTCGGTTTTCGACGACTAACTTTTCGATTTCCCCCGGCCAAACATTTCAAAGTAGCTACTGATAAATAAGCGCTTACATTTCTTTTTCTCAAAAGAGGAGAGGTCTCTATGCCCAGACCAAAACCACAACCTGATTGGATTGGACAAACCATTGGCAACCGCTACAAAATTGAGTCTCTACTGGGCCAAGGCGGTATGTCATCGGTATATAAGGCCAACGATCCTAATCTTAGCCGTACCGTGGCCATAAAAGTTATTCACCCGCATCTTTCCAACGACCCCCAATTTCTGCGGCGCTTCGAACATGAAGCCGCCGCCGTTGCCCGTTTACGCCACCACAACATTATTCAAGTATACGACTTCAACCATGAAGAAAGTGTTTATTTTATGGTCATGGAGTACGTCTCGGGCAGTGATCTCAAAGACAAACTCAAAGCCCTGAGTGCTCAAAAACAAAGACTGCCCCTGGATGAAACCATCCGCATTATGACAGCCGTGTGCGAGGCCGTTGCCTATGCCCACGAACAAAATATGATCCATCGCGACCTCAAACCGGCTAACATTATGCTGAATCCGAAAGGCCAGCCCATTCTCACCGATTTTGGGGTAGCCAAAATGCTCGATGGCATGGATCAAACCGTTACCGGGGCCATCATCGGTACGGCCAAATATCTATCACCGGAACAGGCCAAAGGCGAGCGGCCCGATGAGCGCAGCGACATCTACTCGCTGGGGGTGATGCTGTATGAAATGGTTGCCGGTCGGCCGCCCTTCGATGCCGATACCACCGTAGCCGTTTTAATGAAGCACGTCAACGAGCCAATCCCTGATATTCGCCAAATTGAGAGCAATATCCCGGAAGCCCTCATTCGCGTCATCGAAAAGGCGCTTGATAAAGACAAAAATAAACGCTACCAGAGTGCGCTGCAAATGGCCGTGGCCCTCAAAACGCTTAATCTGGATGGGGATCACCAAGAAAGCGAGGCCGAGAAAAAAACCATCGCCTCGTTCCGGTTACAAGATTATGAAAATGAGCGGGCCAAAACCGATGAAAGTATCCGACGGCAGGTTACACCGCCGCCGGTTGCTCCGGTGGCCACCGGCACCAAATCGAACAGTTCGTTGCCCATTTTAATTGGCGCTGGGGCGTTGGCCCTTTTGCTCCTTATTGGCGCGGGGCTATTTTTAGCCTTCTCGTGGGGTTCATCAGATGAAGAGCCGGAGATAATTGCCGAAGCCACTTCAGAAACGGTGCAGCCCACCACCGAAGCGGTTACGCAAGAACAAACCCAAGAACCTGATGGCAACAACATCACCGAAGTTACGACCGAGGTTGAAAACCCGACCACAGATCCCCAATTGCCTTCATCGCAAAATATGATTCAAATTCCGGAAGGCACCTACACCGTCGGGGTCGACACCGCCGATAGAGATCACGCGGCCAGCCAACAGGTTACACTCGATGCCTTTTGGCTCGATCAATACGAAGTAACCAATGCCCAATACGCCGAATTTTTGGCCGATACCGGCGGCGATCCACCCGAATACTGGGCCGATGGCGCTATTCCGGCCGATCAGGAATCTTTCCCGGTTATGGGTGTAAACTGGATGCAGGCCGACGAATTCTGCACCTGGGATAAAAAGCGGCTACCGACCGAAGCCGAGTGGGAAGTTGCCGCTCGCGGTCCCG
This sequence comes from Anaerolineae bacterium, assembly GCA_020433835.1. The sequence continues at coordinate 4,066 of JAGRBY010000636.1, forward strand.
AAGGCCGGCTCTTCCCCTGGGGCAACGATCTTCGGGCAGTCGAACTGCCCCGATCCGGTACCTATAAAGTCGGCAGCAAATTGACCAACCAAAGCCCCTTTGGTATTTTCGACATCGCCGGCAATGTTTGGGAATGGGTCTCCGATCCTTATGAACCGTTAACCCACACCGACTTTAAAGTTCTCCGTGGCGGCTCAAACGACTTTCTTAAAGACAT
>JAGRBY010000637.1 GCA_020433835.1 Anaerolineae bacterium
CCGGACCTCTACGTCAACAGCCGGGCGAGAGGTGGTATTCAATGAAACGGGTAGTGGATCGGGAAAGATTGTATAAACCTGATTGAGTTGTATGATATTCATAAATAATAAAAGCGACGGAAATATAGGGCGCAACCAGCGACGTCCCAGCGAGCGGGTCCAGTTCACCCAACCCCACATCAGCAAAATACCGATAGCTGAGGCCGCCGGGAGTAAAATATGGCGGCCCTGCGCCGACTCATCGATGCGCAGGTTAAGGTAGAAACGAAAAAGCATAATCGGAACAAAGGCGGCAATAGTCATCAGAAAAAACCCCTGCCACAACTTTTGACGGGAAGATGCCTGTGGCCAATAGATGACCAGACTAACGACAGCGGTGGCAGCAAAGATAAGCGTTATTCCCAACATTAAACTTATCGCCGGGGTTGGCCAGTTGGGGAGCGTTGCCAAAAAAAACGTTTGAGCGGTCCGGGCCAACCAAGTTGGAAACAGGGTGATGAGTTGCAGCCAATCACCGTTAGTAGAGGTGACCGATGCCGAGCCTGATACCAGATCAGCCCCACTAAGTTCGCCGGCTACTCTAGGTAAAATGGCTTTCATAATACCGGGGATGAATCCCAACTCATCAATCTGGTTAAAGTACAAAATGACAAAGCCAAACCAAAAGCTGAGCAAAATACCGGCGCAGCCAAAAACAATGAAGCCCCGTCGAATCAACGCCGTCCAGCCCCACCGTCGCCGCCAAGCTAAGAAACAAAGGGCGATAGCGGTTGTCGCAAAAATGGGCACCGGCGTAAATTTGGTCAGCATCGCCAAACCCAGGCTAACTCCTATGAAAGCAAAGAGACGGAGACGCTCGTCGCCTTTAATGAGTTTGACCATCAAAAACAGGTAGACCGACATCCAAAAGGCTAGCATGGTGTCATCGGTGGTAGTTGCACCTGAAAATGAAAATCGTGGGATAAAGGCGATGATAAAAACGGCGATCAGAGCATAGCTTTTTTTACCCGGCATCAGTTCCAGGACAATGACATAAATCATCACCAGCACGCCGATACTCAATAAGCTAGAAAAGAGTCGCGACAAATGCCATAGGAGCACCGCACCTTGATAGGGATATTCCATTATCGCGGTGGGGACAATCCAATTAACATCCATCAGTTCATAAATTAAGGCTTGTTGGGGAACCTCGGCATAGAGGATACGCTTAAATTCAGTCTCGCTTGAGTCGACACCCTGAAACAAAAAGGCGGTCAATCCGTGATAAAGAGGCGGGTGTGACGATTTGTAACTGGCGACCGTACGTTCCTCTGGCGTTTGGGGCAATCGCTGATGTTCGGCAATAAAGCGAATATACCGAAACTGCCCAAATTCATCGTCACCCTCGGCCAATGGCACGGTTATATTGTAGGCAGTCACGATAATGAGATAGCCTACAAGTAGAATTAATAAGCGGTAGTGGGTTAATACTCTTGGCATTTTTACAAAATGACGGTTACTCTAATATTGCTGTCAACCGGCTGAGTCGTTACTGAAGCGGAATCAAGTTGTCGGTTAATAGTTCGTTAGCATGATCATAAGTGGGCAGCCGTGTTCCGGTTTCCAGGTGGTACATGCCCGTTACCAGTCGATGACTGCCCCCATCCTCAATTTGCGGCACAGCGAGAACAAAAGTTGTGGCAATCACGTCACCGGGTTGCCATCTGGACGTCGGGTAGAGGCCATTCAAAGGCTGCCTATCTTGTTGGGCCACAACATTTCGTTCTTCATCGAGTAATTGAACAAAGGCCGTATAATCAAGATCGATGGTATCCTCAGCTCGCCAATACAGTTCAACGTCCGTTTCGCCACGGGTTGGAGCCGATTTTATCGAGTAGCCGAGCAGTTCAATAACGCCTCCTAATGAGGCTTGGGTATAATGCTGAATATTATAGGGGTTATTTTTATCCTCAGCAACGGTTAACGGCCCAATAATTACCTCGCTGCCAAGGGGTTGTGAGTCAGGTCCATAAGCGATCAGGCGCTGTTCGGTCTTGGGATTAAAAAAGCCAAGCCGCACGAAATAGAGACCGGCCGGCAAATTCGCATCGAGCTTGAGCGGGTACTGCTCTAAAACCAAACCGTCGGGACGCCATCGATACATTTTTTTCGAGATAGGGTCTAACTCTTGCTGGCCAACCGGCTGTCCCTGGCTGTCTAATAGTTGCAAAAACATCTTTTCCTGAAGGGAGGTGAGGGCTAAAACCTCCCACGATAGATAAAGATTGGTTGTATCGGTTGGGCCGATAACTTCCGGAACGAATTCAAACCCGGTCAAACGTAGATTATCAGCCCAGGTAGCATTAATCTGTTTGCGCGGCAGATGCCGAACAAATAACGTCTCCAATTGATCGGATTCTGCCAGAGCATATTGCCGGGCAATCGGTTGGCCCTGCCGGTTATAGATGACGGCTTGCGGATCGCCGCTGAGTGCAGCCGGCGGCAGATCGCGATTAACCGTTGAGACAAAGGCTTTACCGCCTGATTGGCTATCGCTGACCAACCACACGTAGGCCGGTGGTTCGCCGTCGTCCGGCAGGTCTTGTGGAATAATCAATGTTTTTGGGCCGTCCTGAGTCAACCTTTCATGGGCTTCAGCCGGTAACAATACCTCTTCTTCAAAGCGCTGGTGCAAAATGTAACGCACGGCGGCATGATTGTAAAGATAAAAGGGAATGACCACATTGACCGGTTCCTTAGCCTGAGTGAGGCGATTGGCTAACTCAACCAACGAGCCGTCAAACGCTTGGTAAACCTGAGGCGTAGTGGGCCACCGATAAAAATAAGTATAGATTGTCAGCGTTCCATTGATGACTAGAAGCAGAATCAGGACCACGCTCCCCATTTGGTTTGAAGTGAAAGGCAATGAGGTTCTACGGGTAATCCAGCCGGTAATCGTGACAAACCCCACAGCCATGATGACATAGTACGCTGGCAATACACCGGCCAATCGCAGCGTGTGAAAAGGGGGATCGGCCAAAGCAGCAGGTAGCCACATAACTATCAACACCAGCAAGATCAGCAAATGGTTTGCTTGCCGCCATCGAAAAATTATCACCAAAAGACCGATCCAGAATCCAATCGAACTAAATCCGTGAAACCCAGGTTGTCCCACAAATTGATGTCGCCAATTGGGATCATAGCCATCGATAAAAATGCGGACGGCGGCGATGAGATGAAGCCCGAACATCTTCAATGACTGCCAGGAACCGTCGACAGCAACGGCCACATCGGCCGTGCGACCCCAGAAGATAGCCGGGTTGTTGAAAGCGTAAAAAAGCAACGGCGCGGTGATGACGACGCTGCTTACGATCATCAAAAATAGACCGGACCATAATCCCTTTAGTTGGGCGCGATGACCGGACCAAAGCAAGGGTGTTTGAATTAAAGTGAACAGGCCAAAAACCAACGGCAGTAAGCGAGCCGAGGTGTATGTATATTGGCACAATCCCAGGGCGACGCCGGCCAAGAGATAATGACGAAACCGATCGGTTTGCCAGCCGCGCCAAAAGCTGTAACAGGCCCAGCAAACAAAAAGAGGCAACAGGTTGGCTCGATACCCGGCTCGATTCATAATCAACACCCACGGGGCGACAACTAATCCGGCGGTACTGATCAAAACAATCCAGTGGGTTTGAGGATGATCGGTAAAAATGCTCCGCGCCCAGCGAGCCATCAAGGGCACCAATAAAATCCCCAGCAAGGTCGAGACGAAACGAACCGCATAGGGGGTCGCGCCTAAAAATGTGGTTGAAACCAACAATAGGTAGTGGTATAAGGCTTCACGTCCATGGTTGCCCGGTAAGAAAACGGTCCAGGTAGACGTTTCTGCCATCCAAATCGCATCCATTGCGTTGTAGGCTTCGTCGAACCAAAAGCCTGGAGGAATCGTATCGAGTTGCCACCATCGGAGCCAGGTAGCCAGCAAAATCAGACCCAGTAAGACACTCGCCGACAATTTAAATGGGATAGATACACCTTGCTTCATCATGATGGCTTCAGTTGATCCTTTGGCCAGCCCTCCTTAATCGACCCAATTGAATCTTCAGGCGAGGAGCCACAAGGTCTTGTAGAACGTAGGGCAACACCCTGGTAGTCAATCCCCCTCTTGCACAATTCCTTCAGCAATAAGCATCCTGTATAGCGCTTCGGCTACCAACTTATTTGCGAATTCGCTGGGATGAGGGTCTGTGGGGCTAACCATTAAGTCTCGGGCGGGAATACCGCGAATAAGTTC
>JAGRBY010000638.1 GCA_020433835.1 Anaerolineae bacterium
GGGGCGCTGTATCAACATTCCTGATACGAGCCAACTGGAAAACTATACACCGCTGGGATGGACAGGTAACTCCAAGTTGTGTGTGCCGCTAAAAGTCGGCGAACGCATTATTGGGGTGCTCGATATTGAATGCATGAAATCAGAATATTTTTCCGCTGAAAATGAGCAAATCATTCAAATTTTGGCCGATCAAACGGCCGTAGCGTTGGAAAATGCCCAGCTTCATCTCGATACCCATCGCTATGCCCGGGAGCTGTCAGCACTGTATCGCGCCAGCCAGGCCATCACCTCTAATTTGGATTTGAGCGTTGTTCTCAACCAAATGACGGTAGAAGTGATCAATCTGTTTGAAGCTAACATGGCCTGTTTTCTGTTGTTCGCTCCGGATGGGCAAGATCTCATTTTTGCCGCTGTGGCTCCGGCGTCGGCGGCTACGCTGGTTGGTTCGCGCATCCCCCTGGTTGATGGCTTTGCAAGTTGGGTGATGAACGAAAAAGAGGCGATTGTAGTTGACAACGCCCCAAATGACCCCCGTTTTGATGGCTACTTCGACAGCATTACCGGAATTACAACCCAATCACTTATCGCCATTCCCCTGGCGGTGGAGAATAATCCCATTGGCTTAATTCAGGTCATCAACAAAGCCAGCGGCCCTTTCAACCAGCAAGATTTGGAGTTGTTAGAGGCCCTAACAAGCACCGCCGTAATTGCTATTGAAAACGCTCGGCTTTATGAGCAGTCCGAATATCGGGCCAAGCAGCTTTCTGTTCTACACGAAATCGATCGCGCCATCACTGCCAGCTTACACATTAATGAAGTGTATGATGCTTTCGCGCAGAACATCGCTCAGCTTTTTTCGTTTGACCATCTGACGATTACTCTTGTCGAAAGTGACTCTCTCTATGTAGCCTACTCGACCGGTCGCGCGGAGAAAGGAATACCGGCCGGAACCGTTATTCTTAAGGATCGTTCCTCAACCGGGTGGGTCATTCAGCATGACCAGCCGCTTATTCGGCCTGACATCATTAAGGATCCGCAGTTTCTGGTGGATGCCAAGCTTATATCTGCTGGGCTAAAATCATCAATGAGTATTCCATTGCGGGTTAAGGGGCAAATTATTGGGACTTGGAATGTTATTAGCCGCTATAAAAATGCGTACAGCCAGGATTACCTGCCAATCGCGCAGTCTTTGGGTGATCAATTGGCCATTGCTATTGATAATGCCCGGTTGTATCAAACCGAGCGAGAACAACACGCCCGACTACAACAATCACAAGAACGGTTAATACAGGTTGAAAAGATGGCAGCGTTGGGACGGCTGGTAGCCTCGATTACGCATGAAATCAACAATCCGCTGCAATCGGTACAGAGCTGTCTAACGCTGATTCGAGAAGACATTAATGATATTCTTTGCCAGCGTGATTTAGATAGTATTGCCGACATTGCTGAAGAGGAAATTGAACGGATTTCCTCAATTGTGGGTCGTTTGCGTGAATTCTACCGACCGGTGTCTCAAGTGCCAGAGGATAACACCGACGCACTCTCTATTGACGGTTTTTATCGTCTGGATAAAGAGAATTCAAGACTCGTTGATATTCATACCGTATTAAACGGGGTTCTAAAATTGGTTAACACCGAGCTTAAGGATCGCAGTTTGGTGGCGGTGTGTGATTGGCATAAAAATCTCCCTATGATCCAAACCAACCAGGATTATCTTAAGCAAGTTTTTCTTAATCTCATCCTTAACGCCATGGATGCTTCATCGGCACAAGGGGGTACTATTATTATCCGCACAGATGTTGATACGCTTACCTTAGACAACAGCAAAACGTTACCGGCCATCCGCATTGAGTTTAGTGATAGCGGACAAGGCATTCCGGCCGATGTTCAATCGCGTTTGTTTGAGCCTTTATTTACAACCAAAGAGCATGGCTCGGGTTTGGGCTTGTTTACCACCTACAAAGTCATCAAAGCGCACCACGGCCAAATTACCGTTGACAGCACGCTGGGTCAAGGGACGACATTTACAATCTTGCTGCCGGTAAGTCTTTCTAACGTGGCTATGGACGAAACAACTTTTATGCCGTAATAAAAAAGCCTGCACGTAAGGTGCAGGCTTTTCGAGACAACACTTATAGCGCTATAAGTGTTGTCTGTATCGTTTACTCTTCCGAGGTTTCTTCAGCAGGGGGTTGAGCAGAAGCGGCTTCAACAACCCCTTCAGCTTCCTCAAGAACTTCAGCAGCTTCTGCCGCCAAAGCAGCAGCCTCGGCTTGGCTCAGACGCTCGCGTTCGAGAATACCGCCCAAAGGCAGTACTTCAACCTGAATAGTGGTTGACAGATCGATCATGAGCTTGATAATTACTTCTTGCACACCCAAAGAACGTATTGGTTCAGGCAGGGCAACCTTTCGTTTATCAATTTCAATCCCGGTTTTTTCTAAAATAGCTTCGGCAATATCACTGGATGTTACGGAGCCGTAGAGTTTGCCCGTTTCACCAGCGCGACGTTCGAAAACAAGTTCTAAACCCGAAATTTGGTTGGAAATGGCTTCGGCATCGGATCGCTCTTGAGCGCGAACTTTTTCGGCTGCTTTGCGAATAGTTTCAGCCTGTTTCATAGCGCCGGGTGTTGCTAAAATGGCCAAATGTTGCGGCAGCAGATAGTTTCGCCCATATCCGTTTTTTACTTCTTTTACGTCGCCGGCATAGCCTAAATTGTCGACATCTTCTATTAATAATACTTTCATGATTTTTTCTCCGGTAGCGTATAATTGCAAAACGGCTTCGTCAGCCGATAGGGTCTAATTTACATATTGAATACACACAAAAGTTAAGTATACTCCAAAACATAAGGTTGTCCAAATTTTGTCTGTAAGCGCAAAAAGAGCCGGGCTGCCACGACCCGGCTCTTTTTTGGAGGAGAAGAGAGCGTCAATTTAACTTTACTAACAACCGAGATTTTACCCGATATTGAGCTACATTACTTGACGAAACCCTACTCCATTTATGTTGATTACCCTACGCTTCCATAACGCCTGCTAGAAGCGTGCTCCAAAGATATTGGCCGGCAGGTGAATACCCGAAGCCTCAATCTGGTCGATAAACTTAGGACGGATACCGGTCGCCTTGAGGCGACCAACGATGATCCCGTTTTCAATGCCTTGTTGTTCAAAAGCGAAGATATCAGACATTACAATAACGTCCCCTTCCATCCCCTGCACTTCAGTGACATTGACAATCTTTCGGCTACCATCGCGCATCCGCGTTTGGTGAACGATAAGATCGACGGCCGAAGCGATTTGCTCACGGATAGCCCGGATGGGGAGATCCATCCCGGCCATTAAGCACATTGTTTCCAAACGCGAAAGGGTATCGCGCGGGCTGTTCGAGTGAGCGGTTGTCAGGCTACCGTCGTGACCCGTGTTCATCGCCTGGAGCATGTCTAAGGTTTCGCCAGCCCGGCACTCACCCACAACAATGCGATCGGGGCGCATCCGGAGCGTGTTGACCACCAAATCGCGGATAGAAACTTCCCCTTTGCCTTCAATATTGGGTGGCCGCGATTCAAGTGTAACCACATGTTCCTGACGAAGCTGCAATTCAGCCGCGTTTTCAACGGTGATGATGCGTTCATCGGTGGGGATAAATGAGGAAAGAATATTGAGCAGCGTTGTTTTACCAGAGCCTGTACCGCCTGAAACCACAATATTCAACCGGGAAACAACACACGCCTTGAGAAACTCGGCCACTTCCGGGGTAACAGAACCAAAGCGAACCAAGTCATCAACCGTAAGCGGGTCTTTTTCAAACTTACGAATAGTCAATGTAGGTCCGTTTAGAGCCAGCGGCGGAATGATGGCATTCACCCGCGAACCGTCGGGCAAGCGGGCATCGACCAGCGGAGAACTTTCATCAATACGACGCCCCAGCGGCGAGACAATCCGGTCGATAACTTTGAGAACGTGCTCGTTGCCTTCAAATTGAACCCGGCTAGGAACCAGTTTCCCCTTGCGTTCCACAAAAACCTTATCGGGGCCGTTGACCATAATTTCACTGACGGTTTCGTCCGCCAGCAGCGGCTCCAAAGGCCCAAAACCTAGAATTTCAGCGACAATGCTTTCAAACAGCCGCTCACGTTCGGTACGGCTTAAAATAAGGTTTTCCTGAGTCAGAATTTGTTCGAACATATCCTGGATCGTGCGGCGAACTTCATCGGTTTGAGAAATATCCATTTGGGGATCGAGTTCTGAAATCAGTTTGTCCTGAATGCGT
>JAGRBY010000639.1 GCA_020433835.1 Anaerolineae bacterium
AAAGATAAAAATTTAGTGTTCCTTGGTGTGCCTTCGTGGATTATCTCGCTTTGTTTGGTTCCGGTTCGTCCGGGTTATGGCTTACGCAGTTGGCGTATCCGGCAAGGTGACAGTCACTGATTCATTGAAAATGAGCGTCCGTTTGGCCCATATAGCGCGATTTATCGCATCGAAGTGACTGTCTGTCACCTTTTGAACTGCGTAACTCATATTATAGCTAAGTCAAATAAACATCGTATGATGAAAGGCATGAAGATATTCCCCACACACGTGGGGACAGCACCCCTACGCTTACCCGGCCAACACATAACACTTATGCGAATAAGCGCGTTTATGGTATTATACCATCGCCAAATTTTCCCAAAAGACCCCCAACAACACCCAACCAACGCTCAACAGAAGCCTTCCGCTAATTACCACCACCGGCCGGCCAACCTCAACTGCTTAAACAACGTCAATAGCCAAACGCTTGACAAAACCCATGGAAAGAGTCCACACATGTAGGCAAGGGTTAGCCCCCCTCTAACTCCCCCCAAAAGAGGGAGGACCAGGCAAGTCCCTTCCACAAGGAGGGATTTAGGGAGGGCTAATCTCCAACGGCGTAACCTCTATAGTAGTAATTAGGGTTAAAGCGATGATGCCATTATTTGATTACATCCTCAAAGTGCTGTCTGATTTTGGAGGTGGGGTAGGCGGACCGTCCAATGAATTGGTTCGCTTCGGACTAACGTCGATATTTTTTGCGCCGCTCTTGTACGTGGCCTGGTCGCGGCAGCGCTATGGCGACCATCCGCGCGAAAAGCTGCTGGTCTGGGGCTTTGGCCTGGGCTTTGGGCGTGAGCTGTTTATGTTCATTGTCGTCTCGCTGATTACGGCCCAGGTGCTCAAGCCGGCCCGGTTGGAGATATTCTTCCCGCCGTTAGAGCACGTGCTGCGCAGTGTGGCGGTGGTCTTCATCTCCGGCGCGTATTTGCGCTACATTCTGGATGACCCGGCCATTTCGCGGCGCTACTTGCGGGTCTGGGTTAGCATTACGGTGGGCTGCTACCTCATCACCTTTTGGCCCTGGGCCCAGGCCGTCCTGGCCAATCCCCAGATCAAATTTGGCATGCATTGGGGCGATTGGGCTTTCCGCATTATCGGCGTTATCTCCTTGGCCATCCCCATTATCCTCTTAGCCCGCAGTCAAGGCTGGCTGCGTAATGTGGTCATTGTGGCCATCGGCTGCTTTTTCTTAGATGACTTTCTGATGCTGTTTAATTTAGCCAGCCAGGAAAAGTATGCCCCCATCTATAGTCCCATCCGTCATAATCTGCATATCTGGGCCATTCCGCTGTTGGGCTATGTCTATATCAAAGAGCAGGCCAATGAACTAAAGGAAAGCAAAAATACCCTGCAAAGCTACTCCCAACAGCTCGAAAACATGGTCCAGGCCCGCACCGCCGACCTGTCGGAGACCAACAGCCAACTGACCCAAACCCAGGCCCATTTGCAGCGGCGAGTTACGCAATTGGCGGCGCTCAACGAGGTCGGAGGCACCATTGCTTCAACCCTGGAGCTTGATCAGGCCATCAGCCGTATTCTGGATGCGCTGCAAAAGGTAGTCCCCTTTGATAGCGCCTCGGTGCAGATATTAAAGGAAGGCTGTTTAGAAATTGTGGGCGAGTATGTTGATAGCGAGTCAGCGCGACCGGCTGCCCGTGAGGCTATCGGCTTGCAGTTTCCGGTGCCGGGCGACAATCCTAACACCGTGGTGGTTGAAACCCGCCGGCCCTACTACCTGCCCAACGCTCCGGCCGAGTATGCCATCTTTGCCGAGGCTATGCACCAATCGATTCAGTCGTGGCTGGGGGTGCCTCTCATTGCCCCCAACCGCATTATCGGTCTTTTGGCGCTCGACAGCACAACGCCCAACGACTTTGATGACGAGGCCATCAACCTGGCCACCACCTTTGCCGGCCAGGCCGCTATCGCCATTGAAAATGCGCGTCTATTTGAGGCCGCGCGCCAGGCCCAGGAACGGGCAGAGATTGCCAGCCAGGCCAAAAGCACCTTCCTGGCCAATATGAGCCACGAACTGCGCACGCCGCTCAACGGCATTCTGGGCTATGCCCAAATTCTCAATCGCGACCCCAACCTGACCATCACCCAGCGCGATGGCTTGAGCATCATCACCAACAGCGGCCAGCATCTGCTAACCCTCATCAACGACGTGCTCGATCTGGCCAAAGTCGAGGCCAACCGGCTGGAGCTGAACCCGGCCCCGCTGGAACTGCCCGATTTCCTGGAGGATGTAGTTGCTCTCATGGGCATGGCCGCCCAGCAAAAAGGCTTGCAGTTTATCTATCAGGCCGACCCCACCCTGCCCAAGATTATCAATGCCGATGAACGACGCCTGCGCCAAATTCTCCTCAACCTGCTCGGCAACGCCATCAAATTTACCGAAACGGGCCGGATAACCTTCCGGGCAGAGCGCCAAGGCGATGACGATGACGCTCTCGTCCGCTTTGAAGTTGAAGATACCGGGCCTGGTATTCCCGCCGATAAGCAGCGCAAGATATTCGAGCCTTTTGAGCAGACCGGCGACAGCTATCAGCGCGGGCAGGGAGCCGGTCTGGGGCTGGTTATCAGCCGGCAGTTGGTTGCGCTCATGGGCGGTAAAATTTGGGTGGAGAGTCCGCTACCACATCCGGCCAAGCGAGAGAGCCAGCCGATAGAGGAGCAGACTTTCGAGACCGACGCCTATTCTACCCCCGCCCATAAGGACAACAACCAAACCCTCCCCCCTGTTGGGGAGGACCGAGGGGGGGCAAACGTCGTCCCACCCCCAATGTCCGCCGGGAATGGGGTCGAGGTGAAACCCGCCCCCGGCAGTCGCTTTTGGTTTGAGATTCGCTTGCCCCTGGCGGAAGCCCTTCGGTCGGTCGACTCGCCGGTGCAGCGTATTGCCGGCTACAAAGGTGACCGGCGGCGGGTGCTGGTGGTTGATGATAAAAGCAACAACCGGCTGGTACTGCTTAACATGCTGGAACCGCTCGGCTTTCACGTTGAGCTGGCCGCCGATGGCCGGGAAGGCGTGGCCAAAGCCAAGCAAATCAACCCCGACCTTATCTTTATGGATCTGGTGATGCCGGTGATGATGGGCTTTGAAGCCATCGCCACACTGCGGGGCATGCCGCAGTTGGCCGCCACCCCCATTATCGCCGTTTCGGCCAGTGCCATGACCATGAACCAGGCCGAGAGCCGCCGCATTGGCTGCGATGATTTCTTGCCGAAACCGGTCGAGGCGGAAAAGCTCTACAGCGTGTTACAGCAGTACCTACAGTTGGAGTGGGAATACCGCGAAAAACAGCCGCCAGCGGTGCTGCAACCGGCCGCCCCCCCCGCTCCGGCTGCCGATATGACACCGCCGCCCCAAGCCGAGCTGGAAATCTTGTACGAACTGGCCCGTGTCGGCAACATCAGCGGCCTCCAAAAACGGGTCAGCTATCTGGAAACAGTGCGTGATCACTATCGCCCTTTTGTGCAGGTGGTACAGGGCCTGGCCGAAGCACTTGAGGATGATAAAATTATCAACTTGCTGGAACAGTATCTGGAGTCCAATGAAACAGCGTATTCTGATCATCGATGACAACGTCACCAACCTAAGTGAGCAAAGCGACCATCTACGCAATCTAACCACCTTGCTCATTCAATCCGGCAATCAGACCGGCAGGGTCTGGCCGCCGACTTGCAGAATGAAATCGCCCGGAAAATTGAGCTGGCGCAATCGACCATCACCCTGGCCCGGCAAGGCTTATCCGCAAACGCGCTTGACCGTGTGGCCGAACAGCTTGAGACTGCGGCCCTCATTTTAAGTCAAATGGAGCAGTATATCACCCAGGTCACCGCCAACCTGCCCCATCCAACCCTACAAGAGCAAGACGTCAGCGAAAACCCTCTGGTTAAGTTGAGCGGTCGAGAACGCGAGGTACTGCAACTGCTGGCCCAAGCCAAATCAACCCAGGAAATTAGCGACACGCTCAATATCTCGGTGGCGTCGGTCTACACCTACAACCGGCGTATTAAAGACAAGCTCGATCTGCGCGATCTGCCCAGCCTGATAAGGTTTGCCATGGATCATAATTTGTTGGAATAATCCCATAAAAGATATAGGCTCACTATGTGTTTCGAGGAGGAACGGTTGCCGATGTCATGCCCGCATGTTTTTAGCGGGAATCTAGCGCCCTAAGACCGGTTGGATGCCCGATAAAGACATTCGGGCATGACCATGG
>JAGRBY010000063.1 GCA_020433835.1 Anaerolineae bacterium
CACGTCCCTTCGCACGGCGCGAAGCCTCTTGCTTCGGGCTGCACGTCCCTTCGCGCGGCGCGAAGCCTCTTGTCGCACGCTGCACGTCCCTTCGCACGGCGCGAAGCCTCTTGTTTCGGGCTGCACGCCCTTTCGCGCAGTGCGAAGCCTCTTGTTTTGTGCTGCATGTCCCTTCGCGCAGTGCGAAGCCTCTTGTTTCAGCTTCCCCCTACATCAACCCCACAAATGCTGGGGATAACGCCCGGCGGCGATGAGTTTCTGCACGCCTTCCTGAACATAGGGTTTATCTTCGCGGTAGGTCACGCCGAACCAGGTATCGTGGTTGGGTAAAACGGTAACCTGGGCCTGTTTTTGGGCGATGAGTGTATCGACCACGGTCGGGATGTAGAATTCGCTTTTGGGTTCGTGCCCTTTTTCATCGAGAAAGGCGCTAAAGAGGCGGCGCAGATGGCCAAAGATGGAGGGGGTGAAGCCCCACATATTCATCGAGACGATCTCGTTGCCGGTTAGCGGCTGCGACAGTCCGGCGGCATCGACGTAGCGGGCGCTGTCGCCGTCCGGCTCGATTTTGGTTAGCTCGACCACGTTTTGGAGGATGTTGTTTTCGATGTAGCACAGCCCACGCGAGACGCTGCCGAATTTGGAGAGGGTGTTGCGCAGCACGTAGCCGACCATGGCGTATTGGGCTAAATCGGCTTCCGCAGCCTGGCTCAAGAAACCGCTCATCAGTTGAAAGGCGTTGGCACCGTAGAAATCGTCGGCGTTGATGGCGCTGAACGGTTCGTTGATGACCGGCTCGGTGCAGAGGATGGCGTGGCCGGTGCCCCACGGTTTTTCACGCTGGGGGGGAACGCTGTAACCGTCGGGCAGCATCGCCAGTTCTTGATAAACGTATTCAACAGGGATGGCAGCGCCAAAGGTGCGATCAACCATTGTTTTGAAGGCAGCGGCAAAGTCGGGCCGGATAACGAAGACCAGTTTAACGAAACCGGCTCGCACGGCATCGAACACGGAGTATTCCAGGATGGGTTCGTTGTTGGGGCCAACGCCGTCTAGCTGTTTAAGGCCGCCGTAACGGCTGCCCATACCGGCGGCTAAAATAACAAGGGTGGGTTTCATATTAGCTCTCCTTAGTATGCCAACCGGCATCCAGGGTATGTAGGGTGAGTAGCATATATTCGGTGCGCTCTGCGCCGTGCGTTTGCAGCCGGTCGGCGCAGTCGTGCAGAATGGTCAGGCTGTGAGGCTCGTAATGGTGGGCCGGTAAGGTTTCGATAACACGGGCCAGATAGGTGGCCCCTTCGCTCAATTTATCCCTTGCCAGTGTATCAGCACAGGCGCTAAGCGTCGATATGACGTTGTTCCCAGTGGCGAGGGTTTTGCCGAATTTCCGCTTCAAAGCGGTGGCGGCCTGCGCGGTGGCGGTGGCAAAGTCGGCCCGGGCCTCGCGATAGAGTTGAATAAAGCCGCCCTCATTGCCGACCAACCGGACCAGAGCCAGCGTGAGTTCGCGCCGCGCCCCTTCGTTTTGCATCGTGTCCAGCAGATGTAAAATCTGCGGCGTGGCGGCATAGGCTTTCAAATTGCCCAACGCCGAGGCATAGGCCATCTGCAACCCCTTATCCGGCTCGTGATTAAGCCGTTCTAACAGCAGGGCGGTAATTTCGGTATCACCTAGCCGTCCCAAAGCTCTGGCGCTGTTGGCCTGGATGGAGTGATACTTGGAATTGAGGCCGACACGCAGCGCGTCGATGGCCATCTGGTCGCCAACGCGGCCCAGTGCCCAGGCGGCCATATTGCTGAGGGCTAATTCGGTGCCGTTAAAAACATCGATTAAGGCGTGCGTCAGACGCGGGTCGGGTCGGGTGCGGGCAATCGAAATGATGGCCTCGAAGCGCACGTTAAAGCGCGGGTCGGCTAAAACCTCGAGCAGTTCATCAACGGTGAAAGGGCTGCGCGTTTCACCCAGCCGTTCGGTCATAGCCACCACGCGCGACTCATCGCGGGCGAAGTGATAGCCCACCAGCGAGGTCATGGCCGACAGCGGGTTGCCCCGTAAAAACATCCCGGCAAACTCTTCGACCGTTACCTGTGTATCCGAGCGAACGTCGCGCAGCGTGACTAAACTCAATAGGGCGAAGGTGATGCTGAGCAGAAAAAGCGGGGTGTAGGGATCGAGCCTGAAAAAGTAGAAACTGCCGGATAGTTGGGAGGACATCTGCACCACCTGACCGGCAATTAGCTGGCTGGTGCCGCCAAAAACACCGACACAGGCGAAATAAAGGGCGGTGTATTCCGATTTTTTTTCCGGGGGCACGATGCTTACAAACAACAGCCGCGTTGAGCCGATGACCCAGCCCATATCGGCGATACCCTGCAAAAAAGCCACGCCCAGGGCCACGTATAGGCTGGCCGGGCTGTGGCGCGGCATCAACATAAAGTAGATGGGCAGCGACGCCAGCAGGCAGATACCCGACAGCATAATCGGGCGGCTGCCGTAGCGGTCAGACGACCATCCCCATAAATAGGTCGAAACCAGGCCGCCTAATAAAACGCCGGTTTGCACCAGCACCACATTACCACTGCTTAAGCCGACCTGCTCTTGTAAAAAGAGCGGCACAAAGGAGGTGAGCGGCACCGTCGCCAGGGTGATAAGCCCGACCCCGCCTAAAAAGAACAGCAGCCCTTTATCCCGTAAGGCGGTAATGGTATCGCGGAAAGCGGTCATAACGCCACGGCTAACGGCTATCGGCTCGCCGCCCGGCACGTACAGCACGCCCCACACGGCTAAGCTGCCGCAAATAACACCAATCACAATGAGAATCAGGTAGCCGGACAGCCCCGTGGTAACATCGAGCACGAAGCCGGCCAACGTTACAGCTAAAAAGCCGGCCAGGGTTGTGAACAGATTGTTGGTAGCCGAATATTTACCTTGAATGGAGGGCGGAATGTACTCCTGCGCCCACGGATAATAGGCGGTCACCACCACCGAACGGGTGAGAGAAAAAAGGATGACGACCACGGTAATAAACAACAAGGTCACTTCCGCTCCTAATGTCGAGATGACAAAAGGAGTCAACAACAGCAGCGCGGCAAAAATAACCCGCAAAATGCTAAAGTAGACGAAGGTACGCTTATACCCGTAGCGGGCAATCAGTGGCGCAATGAACAGCGCAATCAGGCCGGTATAGGGCACCAGTGACAGGAGAAAACCGATTTGGGTTTTATCTAACCCCAGGGTGTTTAAGAACAGAATAAAAACGGAACCCAGGAAGGTGAGTTGCACAAAGGCGTTGACAAGCGCGTTGCTCCCGATGCTCCAGGGGAGTTTGCTGAGCTTTTCGGCATTGGTCAGGGTTTGAGTCATAGCAATTATGGTATGTTTCTTACTTTAGTAGGATTTACGCGGACATGAAGGTGACAGTCACTTGAAAAAGTGACTGTCACCTGGTTCGACATGAGGTTACTTTACGTTTCTTAAGACATCGAGCCTCATTTTTGTTTCAAACATGTAACTGTCATCTGAAGGAACACCCAGTTCGTAGAAACGCTCCTTAAATTCCTTTCTGAGTGTCTTTAGCTTTTCCTCGCGGCGGCTGTCGACATCGATAAAGCTTTGGGCCATCTTTTTATCATCGGCATAATGATGCTCAATGGCAAAAAACTTTTCAGCTATGGGGGTCAGCCCCACCTGCTCGGCCTGGTAAAGCGCTTCGTAGGCGTGGCGGCGAATTTCGGTTTCGTCTTCGATAAGGCGCAGCATTTCAAAGGACGAGCCTTCGGCCAGCGGTTCCAGCACCACCAGCAGCGCTTTGGGCTTGAGGATGCGCTGGGCTTCACTGAGCGCTTTGAGCATAAACGGCTTGGGAATGTGATGCAGGCTAAACGCGAAGATAACAACATCGGCAAAGTCGCGGCCTAGCGGCAGCAGTTCGCCGGGAGCCTGAATGTAGGTTACTCCGGGGGTTGGCGGCCGCGCCTTCGAGGCGACCAATGGTCGGGCAAAATATTCGATGCCCACAGCACGGGCACCCTGCCGGGCACACCACCGGGCCAGCCACCCCGCGCCGGAGCCAACATCAACAACCGTTTTGCCCTGAAACGGTGTGATCCCTTCTATAATTTGAAAAATCGAGCCGACTTTCTGCAAGTTTGGTTCCCTCCTCCAAAAATCCATCGCCCCATGTGAGCCGGCCGTCGCCTATTTCAGGCCAGCGATCGCGCACGATCCGCATGAAGTCTTGACTAAGTTGCGCCAGTGCCGCCAACATCGGTACATCCGCCGTCGCACCATGCAGCCGGGTAAGGGTCGACAGCAACGCCTCGCGCATTGTCCAGCTATCCACCCAGATGCGATCCACCGTTAAAATGGTCAGCGGCAGCCAGGTTATTAAGGCCAGGGCGCGGTAGGCGCACATCAACGCCCAGGCTTCTTGAAATGTTTTTTCATCACCACCTTCCGGCAGCCAGGTAACTCCCTGCTGCTGAAAACAATCGATCATCAACTGCACCCAGGCTTCAGGGAGAGGGCATAACACGTTCCAGGCGGTCAGGTCATATAAGGCATGGCGAAAAGCCCCGTATTCAAAATCGAGCAAGCGGACGCCGGTGGTTGAGACATGGTTGTTGGTTGGGGCCGGATCGCCGTGCGAAAAAGCCAGCCAGGGGCCGGGTTGCGCGTATACCGTAGCAATTTGGTGAAAGACACGGTCAAAATCCGGCGGAATTGGCACATGCAGCGCTTCAGACCAATGGCCCAGCTTACGGCGGCCATCCAGCCAGCGTTTAGCCTCTGCGTGCCGGCCCACGGTTTGGTAAGCCGGTAATGCGGCCCGCATGGTTTCAAACCGCTCGCTCCCCGGCAAGGTGTGGTCAACCAAACGCGCCATTTGTCGGGCCAAGCGGCTCAACGTGGCGCGGATGGTCGGCGCGTGACCGCCATCGAATATATCGGCCAGAGTAGCAGCCTGGCCTAAATCTTCCATGACAAACAACCCCGCCACTGCGTTTCCCCCGTAAAAGCGCGGATGGCTATCGGCCAAGTTGTCTATTGTCGACAAAAATTGTAAACTGGCCCACTCTGAAAAGCCGCAGCTTTCATCCTGTTTAATCGTTTTAACGATCACCGACGGTATTGTGTGATGCGCAGTTGTATATCGAGTTACGCGGCTGCGGTATCCATCTTTAAGGATCTCCACGGGCGTAACCTGTAGTTTTTCGTGAACAACGCGGCCGAGAATGGTTTCTACATGGTGCGCAATGGTATCCACTGTCAGAATTCTTTCCGGAGAATTGGTATGCCCTTAAAGGATTTGGTATACTTTACCTTTGATACGCTTCCGTCGCAACTTCTCGATTGTTGGGCGTGGGTTGGTTAAATAGTTGGATAGCTTGATTATTGAATACGCTCTATATTTATTGAAATGGTGGATAGTTTATGAAAGTTTTGTCACGCCTACTGGTGGCAATGGTGATTGTTTTTATTTTAGATGGCCTAACAAAGGTGTGGGCGGAGCAAACACTGGCCCTGCATGAGCCGGTGCGGGTAATAGGTGACTATTTTCGCTTTACGTTGGGGCATAATACCGGTGTGGCGTTCGGTTTGTTTGCCGATGGCGGCATTTGGCCCATGGTTATTACCGGAGTCATTATTATATTTATTGCCTTTTGGTTTGTAAGAGGTTTATTGAGCGGCCATTTTGTCGGCTACGCGGCCTGGCCGGTAGGGATGTTGCTAGGCGGCGCAATCGGTAATTTTATAGATCGGGTTATCGATGGCCGGGTAACCGACTTTTTAGATGCCGGTATTGGGGCCAGCCGCTGGCCGACCTTCAATTTGGCTGACAGCTTCATTTTAATCGGCGTGGGTATTCTCATGCTGATCTCTTTTCAAGAACAGCCGAACCACAACGATCACACGTTTGATAGTACTCCTCCGGAAAGCGATCCTAACAGCCTCCCGTCATCATAAATCAGCAATTCTAAAGTTTAATAGAGTTGTTGCCCAATAAGCGTGGCGAGATACGGGACGCAGATTTTCGCAGAGTAACGCTGATAAAAAATAAAAAATCTGCGAAAATCAGCGTTTATCTACGTCCTATAAGATGGGTTGAACCTCATAATTCTTATTCAGCAACAAGTCTAATGTTGATGATCACTTTTGAAGGGGAAAATTTGTTGTTTTTGTCAATCAAACTGGTATTTTGACCCCGTGATCGTCCTCTTGTTACAATAGTTAGAATTGTTGATCATGAACATATTCCTATAGGCAATATGGTTCAAATAGAGTATAATGACCTATATTTGAACCGCCTCAAAATATTAGGAAGAGAGTAGACCCCTGATGCAGCGCTGTTACCATGCGATTTTCATCTTACTATTGGTAAGTTTTACCTTAGGAGCTTGCACCGGCCCCGCGCCCTTACCCCCTACAACAACGCCACCGACCGCCACACCGCAACCTGAACCGGTAACCATTACCTGGGCTTTTTGGGGCGATCCCTGGGAAGTTGAGATTAACGAGCAGGTGATTGAAGTATTTGAACGCGATCACCCCGACATCAAGATCGAGACGTTTCACCTTTCCTGGAACGATTACTTTAAAGAGGTGCGCGACAAGCTGGATAAAGGCGAAAAGGTAGCTGACGTACTGTTTTGGTCGCAAGCGCCCATCGATATTCCCAAAGGTTATTTTATGAACCTGGCCCCGCTCATAAAAGCGGAAGATTATGAAATGGACGATTTTTACGAGGGGTTGCTCACCCAATATCGGCTTTCGGATGACGCCATTTACGGCTTGCCCCGCGACAGCGATACCAAAGTTATTTTTTACAACAAACGTATTTTCAACCGGGCCAATGTTGATTTTCCAAAAAGTGGCTGGACGTGGGATGACCTGCGTGAGACCTCGCTGGCCATAAAAGAGGCCGGGGTCATCGATTACAGTTTTGCTTATGAAGTCAATAACTGGTGGATGATCTGGATGTGGCAGAATAATAACCCGGTTTTTGATAATAAGCTTTTCCCGACTCGCTCATTTTTGGGCGAACCCTCGGCCAGTGAAGCCGTGCAATTTTTGGCCGATCTGACCAATGTGGATAAGGTTACGCCCCCTTATGAGGTTCTCAAAAGTTCAGAGGAGCTTGCCCGGCTGTTTCAAGAAGAAAAAGTAGCGATGGTCTTTGGCAACCACGCCCTGGTGCCGGCTTTTTCCGAAATTGATAACTTTGAGTGGGATGTAGTTGGTTTGCCGCGTAAGGAAAGAGCGGCCAATTTAGCCGCCGGAGCCGGGTACTTTATTGCCGCCAATACCGAGCACCCTGATGAAGCCTGGACTTTTCTTAAGTTTTTGGGCGGGCCTAAAGGCGAGGCTATCTTCACCGAAGCCGGCCTGGCTGTCCCATCCCGGCGTTCCGTGGCCGAGTCAGAAATTTTCATGAAACCGCGTGCTGCTTACAACATTCATACCTTTTTAGAAGAGGTTGAAATTGGCGAGGCCGATCCGGCCTTTCCCGGAGCCAATGAAATTACCAACCTTATGAACGAAGAAGTTCTAGTTCCGGTGTGGCAGGGAGAGCAATCGGCTGCGGAGGCTCTGCAGGCCGCCCTGCCCGAAATAGAGCGCATTATTGACGAAAACCAGCCACCCCAACAATAATCGCCACGGCAATTTATGAAACGACTTCAAATTGTTCGCATTGGACAAGTTATTGGCACAGGCTTTGGTATTATTTTGTGCTTGGCTTTGCTCACCGGCTTGTTAGGCCGAATAGCTTACGATGTGAGCGTTTGGCAGCGCGAAACGATTAAAACGCGCAGTACGGTTGATCGATTAACTTTGGAACTGGAGTTAATCTCCATCCGGCGGACCGACGCCTTGCGCCGCTACCTCGACTCGGGAGACGTAACCCTGCTGGCCAGCTATCAAACCTTTCAACTGGCTTATGCCGATATTTCGTCGCGCTTGGAAGATGTCATCCACACCTCAGAAGAATTAAACGCCCTTGATGCGGTCAAACAAACCGAAGAAACGTTTAGTGACAAAGAGCGTGAAATCCTGCACCTTTATCAGGATGGATTTGATGAGTCGGCCCGTTTTTTATGGGACACGGAAGGGGTAAAGGCCCAAGATGAACTGCTTAAAACTATCGAACGGCTGCGGCTGGCGCAAGGCAATACCAGCGCCGCTATTCTACGCCAGGCGGAAAAGCAAGAAGGGCTGGTTGTAAACGCGGTTACGGTTTTTGTACCACTCATGCTTATTGGGGGATTGGTCATCGGTTACATTATTACCCAAAAGATTACCAATCCCCTTTCCGATTTAATCAGGCATGTGGACCGCATTGGCACCGATCTTACCCGGCGGGTGAATCCGGCCGGCCCGAAAGAGATTGCCTTTTTGGGCGAAACCATCAACGGCATGGCCCAAAATTTGTTTAGCTCCCGGCAGTCGCTTCAGGAATACAAAGATCGCCTGGAGCAGGAATTGCAGTTGGCCAGCCAGATACAAGCCAGCTTTTTACCCACCCAACTGCCGCAGTCACCCCGGTTAGAGTTAGCGGTTTATTGGCAGCCTGCCCGCGAGGTGGCCGGTGATTTTTACGCTTACATCGAGCTGGATGACGGCAAACGGGGCATCGCTATCGGCGATGTCAGCGGTAAAGGCGCACCGGCCGCCATGACCGGCACCCTGGCCGAAGGGCTGCTGGAAGTATACGCTCCGTTTCATATTCGCCCCGAAACGCTGCTCGATACGCTCAATAAAGACCTGGCCACCCGCCTGGCCCCCAACCATATGAATGTCGCATGTTGCTATGCCATTCTGGATGACCATTTATCGCAGCTTACTGTAGCTAATGCTGGTCTTATTTACCCCTACCTGCGGCGTAATAACCACATCGAAGAGTTGGAAATCGGTGGGCTGCCGCTTGGCTCTACCAAAGATTATCAGTATCAATCTATTTCGGTGAATCTTGAGCCGGACGATTTGGTTATTTTCAGCAGCGACGGTCTGGTCGAAGCGATGAATGAGAAATCGGAGATGTTCGGTTTTGACCGTCTGCAGGCTGAACTACTCCGCTTGCCGTCCGGTGTTCCCGCCGACGTGGCTATTCAACAGTTGGTACAGGGCGTGATGGAATTTACAAACCAACGTGATCTCCAGGATGACCTAACAATCTTGGTGGCACGCGTGAGAGCCTAAAACATTAAGCGCTAAGCCGCTTGACAAAATTTATGCAATCGGTAAACTTCTTAAACATTGTAAGATTAATAACAGGAAACAATTTATGGATGATTTTCAACAAGAAACACCCTCTGTACCTCCGCCACCGTCTACGCCACCGCAAACCGTTAGCCCGGTCTATTTTGGCATGGCGTTAGCGATTGCCTTTGCCGTGGGCTTGTTTGTAGGGCTAACCGGTCGACCGTTGGTTATCCGCGACGTGCCGGTTCAAGTCGTAGTCACCGTTGTCCCTAATTCCGACAGCAGTGCGGTGGCACAAGCACCGGCATCGTCTGCCGTGGCGGATAACGACAGCGCAGCCAACCAAACCACCGTTCAGGAGGCTGATGAGGCTGCCGGCGACGGCACCGCTACTCCCACGCTGATGGAGTTTGTTATGGCCGACGCCCGCCACATTCAAGGCGATCCCAATGCGCCGATTACGATGGTAGAATACAGCGACTTTAAATGAGCTTTCTGCGGGCGTTTCGCCACCGACTCGTTGAGTCGGATTCGAGAAGAATACGTAGAAACCGGTAAGGTCAAATTTGTTTACAAACATTTCGCTATATTAGGGCCGGAATCAAGCCGAGCGGCAGAGGCCAGCGAGTGCGCCGCCGAGCAAGAGGCCTTCTGGCCATTTCACGATCGGGTTTTTGCTGACCAAGCGGAAACCCACAGTACGCTTAACCAGGAAAAGCTGGTAAGTTTGGCCAATGAGTTAGATCTGGACACGTCGGCTTTTCAAGATTGCTTATCGTCAGGCCGCTACAGCCTGCAAATATCAAAAGAGTCACAAACGGTTCAGGCCTTAGGGCTACGGGGTACGCCGGGCTTTTTAATTAACGGTTTGTTTATTAACGGCGCGCAACCGTTTGATGTTTTTCAAGGTATTATTGATGAGCAGTTGACCGCCGAAACCAACTAAGGAATGAGAATTAATTAACTTACCTAATTCTGTCGGGTAATTTGTAATTGGTAACTGGTAATTGGAGACTGGAGATTGAATAACCACTTACCAATACCTATTTGCCAATTACCTAAATGCAAATACGGAAGTTATTGTATTCACGATCCTGAATTGAGGAGAAGTTATGGGCAAAAAATCGACCCGCCTGCCCAAAAGTAAAAAAACGAGCCAAGCCAGTGGACAACAAAAAAGCAAAATGAATTATGCCTGGTTTGCCATTGGCGGCGTAGTGATTGCCCTCGTGGTTATCGGCCTGTTTTATCTGGGCTATAACGGACAAGCCATAGCTAACAGCGGCATTGAAGGGTTAGAGATTTTCCCCGACCCCGGCCAGGGTCACGTCGATGGGGATATCGACTACAACGAAGTTATACCGGTTGGCGGTCCACATAACCCGGTGTGGCAGTTGTGCGGTATTTATGATGAGCCGGTACGGCCTGAAAACGCCATCCATTCGATGGAGCATGGGGCCGTATGGTTAACCTACCAACCGAATTTGTCGAGCGAAGCTGTGGAATATCTGCGGAATGTGGTTCGCCAACAACGCTCTGATCACGGCGAAGCGATGGTCATCCTCTCGCCGGAACCGGATTTGGAGTCACCTTTGGTCGCCACCGCCTGGCGTGTTCAACTGGCGCTGGATGATGTTTTCGACGAGCGGCTGGAAGACTTTCTCGACCGCTACCAGCGCGGACCGTTCTACCCCGAACCGGGTGCCAACTGCACCTTCGGCGGTATTGGCGAACCGACGCTGTAGTTTTAAGAGCGCTAGTTTAGGAGGCCATCAACTGCTCAAACTGGGGGCGGTTGATGGTTTCCTCTTTAAGCAAAGCCTCGGCTAAGGCATCAAGCTTAGAGCGCTGCTCGGTAAGAATGATCTTGGCTTGCTCATAGGCCGCATGGATAATGTGATCCATCTCCTGGTCGATGGCCTGAGCCTTTTCCTCACTGTAATCGCGCGTTTCGCCCAAACTGCCTAAAAAGGGATTGCCCTGTTCTTCGCCAAAGGTGCGCATCCCCAAATTTTTACTAAAGCCCAAACGGGTGACCATCGCGCGAGCCAGGCGGGTGGCGCGTTCCAGATCGTTCGATGCACCGGTGGTAATGCGTTCAAAGACAATCTCTTCAGCCGCGCGACCACCCAATAAGCTCACAATTTCGCTAACAAAAGCCTCGCGGCTGCGTAGTTGACGGTTGTTTTCCGGCAGCGGCATGGTATAACCCAACGCCATCCCCCGCGAAATGATGCTGACTTTGTGAACCGGGTCGCTTTCTTCGGTATGATGCATAACCACGGCATGTCCGGCCTCATGATAGGCGATGACCTTGCGTTCGTCTTTTGAGAGAAAATTTCCTTTGCGTTCAGGGCCGGCGATAATGCGCTCGATGGCATCCTGAAACTCTAACTCGCCAATGGTTGTTCGGTTGCGACGCGCGGCCAGAATGGCGGCCTCGTTCGCCAAGTTCTCTAAGTCGGCTCCGGCAAAACCGGGGGTTAACTTGGCCAGATCAGAGAGCGATATACCGTCGGCTAAGGGTTTGCCGCGCGTGTGGACTTTAAGAATAGCTTGACGGGCTTCGACATCCGGCAAATCAAGAATAATCTTGCGGTCGAAGCGGCCGGGTCGCAGCAGGGCCGGGTCGAGAATATCAGGCCGGTTGGTGGCGGCGACCACAATAACATTGGTATCGGTATCGAAACCATCCATTGCAACAAGAATTTGGTTTAGCGTTTGCTCTCGCTCATCGTTCCCACCACCCAAACCGGCTCCCCGGCGTCGGCCAACCGCATCGATCTCGTCGATGAAGACCACAGCCGGCGATTGCTCCTTGGCTTTCTTAAAGAGGTCACGCACACGCGCTGCGCCGACCCCCACAAACATCTCGACAAATTCAGAGCCGGAAATATGAAAAAAGGGTACACCAGCTTCACCAGCCACCGCTTTCGCCATCAAGGTTTTACCGGTACCGGGCGGGCCGGCCATCAAAACGCCACGCGGCACCCGTGCGCCCAGCTTCAAAAACTTTTCCGCTTCTTTGAGAAACTCAACCACTTCTTGCAGTTCAAATTTAGCCTGCTCGGCTCCGGCTACGTCTTCAAACGTTACCAGCGGGCGTTCGGCAGTGTTTTCGGTTTCCTTAGCGTTAGCCGAAACCATACGGGCATTGCTGCGGCCAATCTGACCAGGAAAACCGCCACCCATCCCCATACCACCGCCACCGCGCTGCACCTGTCGAACGGCCATCACCACAAAAAAACCGATGAGAATCAAGGGGATCATCGTGATGATTAAACCAAGATAACTGGCAGAGCCACCCCGGCTATCTTCAACGACACTGGGAATTGATTTTAACGTTTCGGGGGAGATACCCAGTAGTTGAAATGACTCAAAAGCACTCACGCTCGACTCTTTGCGAGCACTAAGCCGTTTGCCATCAACGGTTTCTGCCGTAATAAGGTCACCGCGAATGGTTAAACTTTTGATCGCGTTATCTTCAATCATCGTCGCCAGTGCCGGTAAGGTAGAGGGTTCGGCTCTCACGGCGGATCGTTCGCTGAGTAATATCAGCCCCATTGTGGTTACGACTAAAACACTAATGATGATCACAATCAAACGCCAACGGCTTGGCTTTTCTTTGTTCTCCTCCAGGCGGTCATCACTTTTCACAGGTCACTCCAAGAATTAATGGTTTGTTGTTTATCAAGCGGTATAAGCAGCGATGTAGACACGCATACAGTGTTGGCCATCGTTCCGGCCAAGGATGGTCTGCAAAATCGGTTTTTGGGATAGTCGATGGAACGTGAGAGAAGCGTATCAACGGTACAGCTTATAGTATTATTGCAGAGGAAGGCTATTTTGTGAAATTAGCGGGGGTAATACCAAAAATTCTCGTAACACCTCAGCCAATCGATGTCACCATGAGTAGGCTAAGGCGAAGGCTGAGGCTAAGCAGGCAAATTCAGGGTGAGCCGCCACACTCTCAAAGAAATCGGTGCGTTTTCTTTGCTTTTTTCTTAGCCTTCGCCTTAGTCTCAGCCTGATTTACGCCAAGTTGTCTTGTGGCTGAGTAATTACAAATTCTTCAGGAAAGGCAATACCTATGAACCTATAACTCCATGTTTAAGATAATGTCATGCTGCCCAACTAAGATTGCGTTACCATTGGCATCTTGCCCCGGTTCTAGGTGCATCACCAAATGCTCATTTTCACTGCCACCGTCTAAAAAGACACCATCGGCGGCTAACGTAGGGTCGCCATCGAAATAAATTTGCGAGGTTAGCAGTTCTTGGTCACCCTGCTTTATTTTGATATGGATATGGCGCGGTCGCGGTTCGTAATGACCGGGCAGAATGGTGCGGAAGGCATAACGACCGTCGGCTCCGGTTGTGGCTTCGCCGTAGAACTGAAAATTGCGATCCCGCTGCTCGGTGCCGGGATCGTTGGGGTGAAGATAGACACCGTTGTCATCGGTCTGCCAAATTTCAACCGTTAAGCCTTTTATAGGTGTGCCGGTAGCATCATAGACAGTACCGGTGAATTCAATAACTTGACCGGCGGGCGAACCGGATGCACCCGCCAACGCTGTCAAATCGTTATCTTGATCGGCCAATTTTTCGACGGGATAGTACGGCCCTTCCGTCTGAGCCGGAGTGAAATAGGTTGCGTCGATGGTTGCGATGGCGATAGGTTCGTCAGTAACGAGCGACTCAACCTCCGCATCAGGCGGAGCCTCCTCAGAGGGCATCGCGGCAATTGCTTCTTCGGTTGCCACAATGGGGGTAGCGGTAGGATCGAGCGGAAGTGGGGTAACTGTTGGTTCTTCGGGCACAAGCATAGCTGTTGGTTCGACCGTGGCCTCAATTGGGGCTTCCGCTACCAGAGTAGCTGTATCTTCAACTGCTGTCGGGGGTGGGGCGGACGTACAGCCCATCAACCCCAGCATCAGAGTTGCAATAGCCAAACCCAACCAACCAAAACTATATTTCTTCATACATTCTCCTCCTTATTCAAGACGCTGATCCATGCTGCATTCGACCCAAATAGGATCAAATACAGCGTGTATCATTGTCTCACTTCTAGCGCCGTTTCAGGCCGGGATGATAATAAGTTGCTGCCAGAGCCAAAATTGCGGCCAAGGCGAGAATACCGGGAGCCAGCAGCGGGCTGGCTCCGCCGAGCGCCTCAAAAAATACCTGGCCGATGGTGGCGTTGGGTCGAATCTCCAATTCAAAAGCCAAATTATGCTCGATGTGTTCATAGACGCCGAAAACGCTCCCTAAGGCTACCAGCCCCATCACTACGCGTAAGGCAAGCAGGGTCGTTCGCTGCGGGGCGAAAAGCACGGCCCCAATCACAACGACACCCAGCCCAGACAACCCAAACGGGATCAACTGCACCACACTTTCCATATGATTGGTGAACCACAGTTCGACCACCGTGCCGGCAAAGATAAAGGCGGTTAAGCCCAACAAAAACAGCCGGAGTCGATCCAGAATGGTTTCTGCACTCATTGGCTCACCAAGTAACTCTCGGCCACGGCAACTTCAGGGGCCGAAAGATGTTCGGACAGCGCCGCCAGAAAGGCTTCGTTCGAGCCAAATGGTCGGGTGGCCATCAGCTCATTAGCGAGAGCCTCATCAATGCCTGGAATCTGCTGCAAGGTAGCTGCGTCAGACTCGTCGACATCGACCGGGACAAAAACGTACTGCTCATACTCGGCAACCTGGGCTTCATCGACATATTTGCCGATTTCACGACGAAACTGTTGGATACTGATGTAGGGCCGGTATTCCAAGAATTCGCGAACCATGCGGTTGCTGAAATTGGGAATGGCGGCCAGGTACGCATCACCATCGGCCTCATTGAGATTCAGCTTGGTGTTGACGATGACTTCTGCCATCGGTTCTGCGGTGGCTTCAGCCACGATGACTTCCTCAGTAGGTGCCGGTTCGGTGGGGGGCGCTTCACTTACGGTTTCTTCGGTAGGCACCGCCGGTTCGACGACTTCTTCGGTTGGGGCCGGTGCTTCGGCTGCGGGTTCTTCGGTCACAGGTGCTTCCTCAACCACGGGAGCGTTCGTCGGCTCGGCGGCGGTGGACGGAAGCGGGGTTGCGGTCGGTGGGACAGGTTCGCTGCTGCTGCAGGCCGCTAACGTGAGTGTCAACAGCATTATAATGAATATTCTTATTATCATGGTCTTCTTCTCCTTATAAATTGTAAGATTTTATGACATGGTCACTACTATAAAAGCGTATAAGGGACAGGTAAATGTGTTCGGCCTTCCATAATATCCCTTATTACGCTAGAGCCGACTCCAGGAATCGGTCTATGCTAACAAAACTTTACTACCAGTTTCGCTGATGTTTGTGAAAAGTATTTAAGAAAAAGCTGAGAGGATGCTGAGGATTTGAGAGTGGTTTGATGGATAGTTAGTTGGTTAGTTGGTTGGTTGGTTGGTTCTCGGATTAAAACCAACCAACTATCCAACTATCCAACCAGCCAACTATCTAACCAATTGCGAATGCAACAACCTATTAAATTCATCCAATTTCTCGATGTAGGGAACGTGGCCGGTGTCTGGCATAACCACTTCTCTATACGAACCGCCGGCGGCAGCGTATTTTTCGAGCACATCGCGGGTTTGGCTGATCATCGGTTGGGGCGGGTAAACGTTCGGACCGGGCCAATTGGGTAGTAAACCGGCCGCACCGACGGTGGCCGGATCGGAGGCAGCGGTGTCGGATACGGCTAAATCGTGGCTGCCGCGTATCCATAGCACATCTACTTTGGGGGTCGCAGCGTACAGGCGCTTTACATCATCGACGTATTTCGGTGAGAGCGCGTTGGCCGCGCCCCATCGTCCCGGGGCTACGTACGGCCAGTTGAGCGACGGAACAAAATCGCCCGGACTATCCTGGTTGCCTAAATGCATCGCCAGCATAGCATCAACCAGAGCATCTTCACGGGCCGGGATGAAAGGCGGCTTGACAACCAACATTCGAAAGGCCGAACGGGGAGAGAACATGCTATCGGCGCTGCGATCACCAGCGGCCAGCCGTTTGAGCAGTTCCGGGTTGGCCAGCCCGCCGCCGGAGCCGGCAAAATCGTTATAACAGGGCGTGGCCTCGATGCCTTTGACGCCGCCAAAGCCGTACGGCGATCCGGGCGAAACTTGGGTGGCGGTCAGGAAACGTTCCGGGCAATCCATCAGCAGCCGCCACGTTACAACGCCGCCCAACGAATTGCCGACGATATGGGCCTGCTTGATGCCTAGATAATCGAGCAGTGCCACGGCATCATCGGCTAAATCGCCTACACCACGGGTGGCATCGATCTTTTTGCGGGGATCGGCCTCGCCAAAGCCGCGTTGGTCGGGAGCAATCCCCCGAAAGCCGGACGGCAGAGTGACCATCACTTCTTCCCACCACGTGGCTGATGAGATGTTACCGTGGAGAAACAGCACCGGAATACCGTTGTCCGGGCCGGAGAACAAGACTCGCGTTGTAATGCGGTCAGTTGTTATTGATTTGGCAGTAATACCAGGTAAAGTTGGTATACTCATTTTACAATACTCCTTAATTCATAATGCTTGATGCAGCTACACAAAAAAATTTCACCACAAAGGGCGCAGAGAAACGCAGAGAACACAAAGAATCTCTGTGAACTTTGTGCCTCCTTTGCGTTCTCTGTGGTAAATTTTTAAACCCTCCACCTACCCAACAAACTTCTCTTTCAACTCTGTCTTCATAACTTTCCCATAGGGCGAATAAGGCAGTGCATCGGTAAAAATAACCTCTTTGGGAATTTTGTAACGCGCTAAATGTTGGCCGCAAAAGGTTTGTAATTCTTCCGGGCTGACTGTTTGGTCCGGTTGAAGCACCACAATCATCACGCCGACCTCGCCCCACTGCGGATGCGGCTTGCCGATGAGAGCGGCTTCGGCGACAGCAGGATGCTCGCGGAAAACAGCCTCGACTTCGGCGGCGTAGATGTTTTCGCCGCCGCTGATGACCATATCTTTGAAACGACCGGCGATGTAGAAAAAGCCGTCTTCATCCATACGGGCCATATCGCCGGTGTGGAACCAGCCGTCCTGAATGGCGTCGGCGGTGGCTTCAGGGTTACGCCAGTAGCCGGTGCAGACGTGCGGCCCGGCGATAGTCAGTTCGCCCACCTCGCCAACTGGCACATCGCGACCATCGGTATCGACCAGGCGCATGCGGCTGTGAAAAATCGGTTTGCCGACGGAACCGAGCTTGGTCACCGAATCTTCGTCGGTCATCGAGAAACAGTTGGCACCGACCTCGGTCAGACCATAGCCCTGTCGGAAAATGCCACCTTTAGCCGCCACCCAACTTTCTACCAGCGACTCCGGCAGCGGCGCACCACCGCTGATAAAGAAGCGCACGCTCTCAAAGCTGGCCTCGGTAAACGCGGCAGTATTCATCCACATTTGAAAGATGGTCGGCACACCAAGGATGACGGTACAGCGCTCCTCATCGATAATTTGCACCGATTCTTCTAACTCAAAGGCGCGGGTCACAATGACGCGCCCGCCGACGTAGAGGATCGGCGTTAAGAAAGCGAACAGCCCCCCAGCGTGGAACAGCGGCGTGTAGACCGGTGAAACGTCATATTCGGTCAGCCCCCAACTGGCGATGGTATTGATACAGTTATAGACAACCTGCCGATGCGGAATCATCGCGCCTTTAGGGCGACCGGTGGTGCCGGACGTATAGAGAATAGCCCAGGTATCGTCATCGTCCAGCGGTGGCGATGGGGGTTCGGCGGTGGAGGCTTGGGCCAGGCTGGCTTCGTAAGGAATGGCGTTTTCTAACGCGGCATCCTCCAAAGTAATGTAGTGGTCGATGTGAACATCCGGGCGAAGTTCGGCCACCACATCCGTAAATTCCGGGCCGACGATAACTATTTTCGGCTCACAGTCGTTGATGATGTAGCGCAGTTCGTTGGCGGCCAGCCGCCAGTTGAGCGGCGCGAAAACAGCGCCCAGTTTAGCCAGCCCGTAAAAGCAATCGATGTAAGCCATAGCGTTGTTGGCTAAAATCGAAACGCGATCACCCTTGCGAATGCCGAATTGGTCATGAAACCAATTGGCCAACTGATTGGCGCGGGCGTTGAGTTCGGCGTAGGTATAGCGCTGGGGCGCACCCGTGCCGATGAAGACTAACGCTTCACGGTTGGGCGTTAGATAAGCCCGTTTGCTCAGTATATTTACCGTTTGCATAATTTCCTCCGTTGGATGGTTATGGTAATCGGTTGGTTTGTTGGATGGAGTGTTGGATGGTTATAGGTAGTTAATCTTGGCCTCAGCCTTAGCCTTAGCCTTCAAAACGAGGTAAATGGTCGATAGTGTAATTGACGTTTAGTTGTGGGTATCTTACCAGAATTATAAAATTTAGGCATTTGGGGGCGGGTCAAATTCACTATTCAAATAACAAACAAGTTGGCATGTAAACGATTACAAAGAATTATCAGATTAAAAAGTACAAGACATGAGATGAAAATGCTCGCGGGCCTCAAAGCCAAGCTGGGTGTAAAGCGCTTTCGCCCGTCGATTGGTTCGGGCGACTTCCAAATGCAGCGCCACGATGCCCTGGTTCGCTGCTTTGATCTTAATCGCGTCCAACACGGCTCGCCCAAGACCCTGCCCACGAGCTGGAGCCTCGATAAAAAATTCATCGACAAAGGCATCCCGACCGCCGAACTCGATGCTGTAGCCGTAGCACAGCGCAATGTAGCCGACCACCTGCTGGAACAAAAGGATAAGCCAGATTTGGCCCAGCGTATTTTTCTCCAACAGCGGCGAAAACGCCTTGATCCGATCCGCATCGGACATTTCGATCTGTTCAAATTGGTGATAGTGGCGCACCAGCGGCAGCAGGATATCGACATCTGTAGGTTCGGCCATTTTCAGTTCCATTTTTCGTTCCATATTTCGTTCCATGGAAATTCCCTTTTGTGCAAGAATTAGGCAACACGTATTGTACCCGCAGGTAAGCCGGCTCGACAAACCTGGGGTAAACGAGCAACACTATGTTTGCCCTTTTTTAGAAACCAGGTTTTTGATGCCGAAATGATTGCCTTTTGGGGCAAAAAAATGCCTCTTTCTGACGCTAAAAAACCTGGTTTCTTGCCATAATACTCTGTTTTTTTGTTCATTTTGAATTTGGGAGTATCATCGCAGCATGATGAAATCAACCTCACCTGTTCCCGATAAATCGCTCGAACAATACGGCTGGCAACCCGAATTGGCCCAGGCCTTTGCCCCTTACGCAGGCTCCGGCTTTGCGGCGGGCCGCGTCGCGGTTGAGCATCGAGAGCGCTACTTCGTGTTGACCGCCGAGGGCGAGTACGATGCTGAAGTAAC